>JBCDGX010000066.1:0-13743 GCA_038750805.1 Myxococcota bacterium | reverse complement strand
TCTTCGACCGGGGGGTTCCGAACCCTGCGGCCCTCTATTCGCGCGCGAAGATAGGGTCGGTACGCCCCCTGCGCTTCGACGGGGCCGACCTCGTGGCGGCGCTCGCCCACGACGTGTCCCCCGGCGCGCGCCGGGAGGCGGTCGTGGGGGCTGCGGTGGCACAGGCGCTGGGTCTCCGCGTCGGGGACCACATCGAGCCCTCCCACGGCCTCGAGGACGGAGCCCTCGCGCACGCCCATGAGGAGGTCTGGGAGATCGTCGGAGTCCTCCACCAGAGCGGTACGTCCATCGACGGCGTCGTGCTCATCAACCTGGACTCGTTTCATCGCATCGAGGAGCACACGGCCTCGGCGGAGGCCGGCCTCAGCTCGCTCCTCGTATTTCCCCGGCGAGGTGTCCATACGGCCATGCTTCTCGGCGAGCTCCGTGGCCGATCGGATCTGCAGGTCGCTCAGGTGAGCGCGGAGGTCCGCGGGCTTCTCGAGCGCGTCGGGCGCTTCGACGTGCTCTTCGTGCTCGCCGCCGCGCTCTCGGTGGTGCTGGCGATCCTCTCCATCTTCACCTCCATGCTCCTCGCCATCCGGGCGCGTCGCCTCGAGCTCGGGGTGCTTCGCGCCCTCGGCATGCCCCGGGCGCGGCTCCTCGGTCTCGTCGTCGCGGAGGGCGCCGCTGTGGCAGCGCTCGGCGGCGCGTTGGGCTTGGTCGCCGGCCACGCGTTGCTCGTGGCGACGGGCAGCTGGATCGAGTCCCTCGCCGGCTTTCGCCCCGACGCATCCAGCGTCGGAGCGGCCGAGCTCGGCGTGGTCGCGAGCGTCGCCCTGGCCGGCGCCTTGGCCGCCCTGATCCCCGGCCTGCAGGCCTACCGGGTCGACGTGGCCACCGCATTGAGGCACGCCGAATGAGCGAAGGAAGCAGCTGCGGAGGCGGACGATGAGGGTGATCGACCTGGTGGGGCGGGGGGCGCTGGTCATCGTCGGCGCATGGGTCTTGATCCCGCGTCTCCTCGGCGCGCCGGAGCGCACCGTCGCGGTCGTCGAGCCTTACGGGGTCCGCGAACCGCGGGAGTTCCGTGCCGAGCGTTCGGACGAGGGTACCGAGGACGACGCGCTCGCGCGCAAGGTGCACTCGGTCGTCGAGCGCGTGGTAGGCGAGCCGGAGCTCTCGCCCGAGCGGCAAGACGAGCTTGCGGCGGAGATCCTGGGCGCGCTGAACGTCCTGGGCGTCGGGGTTCCGGCGCAGCGTGCGGAGGCGGCCCGCGAGACCGTGGAAGCGATTGCCGAAGCCGCTCGGCCTTTCGCTGGCGAGCACTCGAGCCCCAGCGACCTCCGTCGCCGCGCCATGCGTCAGCAGTCGGCGGCGCTCACCCGGACCCTCGTCCGTCGCGCCTCGGGCGACGCTGCGCCGTCCTCGAGCTTCGGCCCCAGGCCCGAGGGCCATCGCCAGCTCGCATGGAACGAGCTGACGGACATCGAATACGCGGAAGGGGACGCGCTCCCGGCTTCGGTGCTCGCCCTCGACGGGGAGAACGTCGCCCTCACCGGCTTCCTCCTCGACGGAGGCTACGAGCACGAGTTCCTTCTCGTTCGCTCCGTGTGGAGCTGCTGCTTCGGCAAGCCCCCGGAGATTCACGAAGCGGTGGTGGTGACCGTCGAGGGTGCGTCCGACGAGGCCTGGTTCGAAGAAGTGGTGCGCGTCACCGGTACGCTCGAGGTGGGCGAGGATTGGGACGATGACTACCTGCTCAGCGTGTATCGGATACGTGCGCTGCGGGTCGATACGCTCCAGCGATGAACGGTGGCGTCGGCCACGCAAAAGGGGAGGTAAGCGCGTGATCTTGTCCGATACGGATCTGAAGAAGCGCCTCGAGCAGGGCGATCTGGTCGTGGAGCCACTCGACGATCCCGAGCTCCAGATCCAGCCGGCCAGTATCGATCTCCGCCTCGGCCGCGAGTTCGTGCTCTACCGTCAGCCGCTCGTCCCGTACCTCGACGCTCGGGACGCCCAGAGCGTCGAGCGGCACGTCGAGCGCATCGAGGTTCCCGACGGCGAAGGGTTCGTGCTTCAGCCCGGCGCCTTCGTGCTCGGCACGACCCACGAGCGCGTTCGCGTTCCGTCGGATCTCGTGGCCAGGGTC
Source organism: Myxococcota bacterium (assembly GCA_038750805.1). Classification (GTDB taxonomy): domain Bacteria; phylum Myxococcota_A; class Polyangia; order Polyangiales; family Houyiibacteriaceae; genus CALCTH01. The sequence continues at coordinate 11,609 of JBCDGX010000066.1, read as the reverse complement.
GAGGGCCGAAGCAGCATCGGCCGCCTCGCCGTGGTGGTGCACGCGACGGCCGGGTTCATCGACCCGGGCTTCGAGGGACAGATCACCCTCGAGCTCTCCAACCTGGGGCGCTGCGCCGTGAAGCTCTATCCGAACATGCGTATCAGCCAGGTCGTCTTCCACGAGATGAAGAGCCCGGCGGAGCGCCCCTATGGAGCGGCCCGGGGGAGCAAATACCAGGGACAATCCGGCCCCGTCGCGTCGCGCATCGGCGACGACCGCTGAGGGGCTGAGGCTGGCGGACGCCGTGGAGCTCAGCGAGCCCGGGACACCGTCGCGAGCCAGGGCTGCTCTGCACGCGGCCTGCCGGGCGGGCGGTAGTAGTGCTCGACGAGCTCGAAGCCCGCGGCCGTCACGAAGCGCGTCCAGGTCTCGAGCGTGAGGTAAGCACCGTAGCGCAGACCCTGCTGGCGCTCGATGTCGGGACCCCGCGGGTTGCTGGCGAAGAGCACGCCCCCCGGAACCAGCGCGCGGCGAAGCTCGCCGAGCACGCGGCCGAGCTCCTGCGTCGGCACGTGAAAGAGCGTCGCGTTCGCGAAGACGCCCTCGAAGCGGGCGTTGGGCAGCTTCAGGGCGAGGAAGTCCTGATGCCAGACCTCGCAGCCCGTGGCGGCGCGAGCCATGGCGACGAAGGCTGCGGCGCCATCGAGGCCCACGGGGTCGTGGCCATGCGCCAGCCACGTCGCGAGGTCACGGCCCGGCCCGCAGCCGAGGTCGAGGATGCGCTGCGGAGGCGGACCGGGCAGGTGCCGACGGAGCGCGTCCACGTTCTGCGAGACGTCGTGGTCCCAGGTGCCCTCGCGGAAGTCCTCCGCGCGCGCCTGGTAGTGCGCGACCGTGGACTGCGCGACGTGGGTGAGCTCATGCGGCGCGAGCTGCGCGAGAGGGCGCGGAGCCTTCACCACGGGCTAGGCGTCCGCGCCGCTGAACTGCACGTTCTCGAAGACGAGCGTCGGCGCTCGGACGCTGCTGTAGGGCCAAGGGTCGTTCCCGATGGCGCCGAGCTGGCCGAAGAGCTCGAGGAGGTTGCCGGTCACGTTCATCTCGCCGACCGGCGCCCCGGCCCGACCGCCCTCGATCAGGTGGCCGCGAAGTCCGAAGCTGAAGTCGCCGGTCGTGGCGTCGGCGTTGCCGCCGAGCCAGCTCGTCACGAGCACGCCCCGGCCTGCGTCGGAGATCAGCGCGTCGAGGCCCTTCTCACCCCCGGGCACCTCGAGGTTCGAGCGGCTCCCGGTGGTGGGCTGAAGCCCGATCTTTCGGCCGTAATAGGTGTCGACGTAGATGTTCCGGAGCACTCCCCCCTCGAGGATCGGGAGGCGCCGGCTGCGGATCCCTTCCCCATCGAAGTGGCGCGAAGCGAAGCCCCGGCGCAGGAGCGGATCGTCCACGAGGCTCAGCGTCTCGGACGCCACCTGCTGGCCCACCCGGCCCAGGAAGAAGCTCCGCTCCTGGCTGAAGGCGCGGGCCGTGGCGGGCCCCAGCAGCCGCCGAAGCAGATGCCCGGCCGCGCGCGGCTCCACCACCATCGTGGTGCGCGCCGTCGGCCCCTTCGTGCTCCCGAGCCGTCGCTGCGCTTCTCGGAGGGCGAGCCGGCCGATCTCCGCGCGCGCCGGCACCGCGTCGAGGTGTGTGCTTCCGGCCCAGTAGTAGCCCTCGGGCCGCCGTTCGCCCTCGCCACGTAGCGTCACCTCTCCGCCGCACCACACGCTCGTGCTGGCCCGGCTGCCCGTGAACCCGTTCGAGCTGGCGGCGGCGAACATGCGCTCGCTCGTGCTCACGCCCACGGTCGCGCTGATGATGCGCTCGTGCGCGCGGGCCGCCTCGACCATCTCCCGGCACCAGTCGGTACGCTGCTGCGGCTCGATGCGGCCGACGGCGGCGCTGACGAGATCGAGGGCGTCCGAGGGCCGGTCCGCGTAGAGCTCCGGAGGCGTGATCTCCCGGAAGGGGTCTTCCTCGAGCGCGCGCGTGAGCGCGACGGCCTCGGGGATGAAGCGCGCGAGGGACGCGGGGCGCAGGTCCGTCGTGCGGTGCGTGCTGTAGCGCCCGTCGACCCAGAGACGGATGGCGAGCCCACGAGTCGTGCTCTCTTGCACCTTCTCCAGGATGTCGTCGCGGTACTCGACCTCGACGCTTCGCTCCTTCGACGCCGTGCCCCAGGCGTCCTGGGCGCCGGCGCGCGTCGCGAGCTCCACGGCCTGCGCGGCGCGCTCCCGAAGCATGTCGATCGCCTCAGGCATTCTCGCCTCCGACGGTCAGGCGCGACACCAGCACGGTGGGAATGCCCTGGCTGACCGGCACCGTCTGGCCGTTCTTTCCGCAGGTCCACCCGCCCGTGTCCAGGTGGCCATCGGCGGCGGCCATGGTGATGCGGCGGAGGGTCTCCGGGCCGTTGCCGATGATGTTGATGTCCTTGATGGGGCGGGTCAGCTGGCCGTTTTCGATGAGGTAGCCGTTCTTGATGTAGAAGGTGTAGTCGCCGGCGCCGATCTGGACCTGCCCGTTCGTGAAGGTCTCGGCGAGGATCCCGTTCTCCACGGACGCGATGATCTCCCCGCGGCTGTGCGGCCCGTCCTCCATGAAGGTGCAGCGCATGCGCGGCATCACGACGTGGCGGAAGCTCTGGCGACGTCCGGAGCCCGTAGGCGCGACGCCGTAGTGCCGGGCGCTGATGGCGTCGTGCATGTAGGTGCGCAGTCGACCGCGATCGACCAGCACCGTGCGCTGACCGGGGTTGCCCTCGTCGTCGACGTTCAGCGCACCACGTTCGTGCTCGAGGGTGCCGTCATCGACGATGGTCACGAAGTCCTCGGCCACCTTCTGGCCGATCATGTCCGCGTAGATGCTGGTGCCCTTGCGGTTGAAGTCCGCCTCCATGCCGTGGCCGATGGCTTCATGGAGAAGGATGCCGCTCGGACCGGAGGCGAGCACGACGGGCATCTCGCCCGCCGGCGGGCGCCCGGCCTCGAAGAGGATCATCGTTCGCTCGACGGCCTCGCGGGTGACCTGCTCGAGCTCCGCGTCGGTGATCCACTCGATGCCGCGCCGGGCGGCGACGTTCGAGCGGTTGGCGTGACGCTGGCCGTTCCTCTCGGCCATGACGTTCACGTAGAGCCGCGCCATGGGTCGCTCGTCCAGGTGAACGTTGCCGTGCATATCGGCGATGAGCACGCGCTCGTCGGCGTCGGTCCAGTAAAGCTCGACCTTCGAGATGGCCGGGTCCCGCCGCTTCGCCATCTCGGCCGCGCGGCGGAGGATGGGGAGCTTCCGGTCGATGCCGACGTCCCGCCAGGGCACCTCCACGCGGTAGTGCTGGCCGGCGAGCTCGCGGCGACGCAGCTCTTCCGGCGCGACCACGGCGCTGCCGCGGGCGATGGAAGCGGCGGTCCGGGCGGCGGCGACCATGGCCTCGCGGCTGAGCTCCTCGGTGAAGGCGTAGCCGGTCTGGTCGCCCACGACGCAGCGCAGCCCGACGCCCTGGTCGACGTTTGTGTTGGCGCTCGCGACGATGCCGTCCTGGTACTGGATCGAGCTCGTGCGCTGGTGCTGGAAGTAGAGCTCGGCCTGGTCGGCGCCGTTCTGCGTGAGCGCCGCGAGGGACGCCTTCACGTCCTCCTGGCTGATGCCGAACCACTCGGCGAAGACGTTGGTCCCGGGGGCGGCGCCGGTGATGACCCGCTCTTGGGTCGCGCCGCCACATGCCTGGAGGAACGTGGGCATGGTGAGCACCGCGCTGCCGGAGGCGGCGTGGTGGAGGAAGCGTCGTCGGCTGATGGTCATGTCGGTCGCTGTCGGCGGGCTCTGGGCCGCCGGCGCCGACACACTACACGCAACTCAGTTGCATGTATTCCCACCGTGAGCGCCATCCGGGCGTCGGCCCTTGCGTGCCGGTCCTCAGGTCGCGGCCGGGTCGTAGTTGAACGAGCTGTGGTGGAGGCTGATGAGGATCTTCCCACCGATCTTGTGGTAGCAGAACGTGTAGTCCGCCTTCAGCTCCGAGCCATCGCTCGTCCGGAAGTAGTAGTGGCCCATGTCCTTGTAGCCGAGGCCTCCGGCCTTCGCGACGGGCCCCACGGCGGACTCCCAGCGCACCTCCGTGAAGCCGCCGTTGAGGAAGCCCGTGTCGTGCGGCCAGCGGTCGTTGCCACCGACGAAGTAGGAGCGCGTGCCGGCCTCATCCAAGCGAACGTCGCCGGCCTTGGTGGGCTTGAAGAGAAGCGGCTCGTCGGCCGTTCCGAAGTCGTAGAGTGCCGCCAGCGCGTCGACGTCCTGGGCGACCACGGCGGCTCCCCAGTCCAGTTGGGCGGCCTTGACTTCGGCCTTCGTGACGCGCTGGTACTTACGGTTGTCGCTCATCTCTCACCTCCATGCAGGGGCTGCTTCATGTCGGACCGGACTCGAAGGGCGCCGGAGTGACGTTGCTTCTCCTCGACGAGCGATGACCTGCGCCGGCTCAGGCGGGGACTCACCGCCGGGACGTTCCCGGCCAGCGGCAGTGCACCAAGCGCGGCCGGTCGGGCGAGGGTGCTCAGCGGGCCGAAGCGTCACGTTGCGGACGCTGCAGTAGATGCAACATGGTTGCAAGTGTCAGAACGGGCCGTGGTCCTGGCCAGGCTCGTGCGTGCGTTCCGGCGATCGCGTTTCGCGGGAAGCGTGGCCACGTCGGAGCCGTTGGGCTGACGTGGTTTGCGAGGCTGACTTCTCCGCTTGCGCCGTGCCCGGTCGTTTTTTGGGGAGCCTGCGCGGGAGCGTCTATGGCTCGGGGCGCTTGCGGCACTGCAGCGGCGGTGACGCGCCGAGGGGATCCCGCTCGACACCGCCGAGGCGGGCTGAGGCGTAAGCGAGAGGATGCGGAGGTCGTGATGGACCGGTGGCTACTGAGACTGTCGATGTGCGCGGCACTGCTGGCCGTCGGGTGCGATGACGAGACCTCCGGGGAGGGCGGCGACGCGTCCGCGAGCCCGGAGGTCGCCACGCACCTGAGCCTCCTGCGCACGGCTCACCTCGCCGACGTGCATCACCACGGCCTCTACGTGGACTTCGGGACCCCCGCGCAGGCCAAGTACACCGTCGGCGACTGGGAGAGCGGCTGGGGCGGACGCGGCAACGACGGCGACGTCACCTACGCGAACGTCGGCCGCCGGGCCCGGATCTACTTCGATGCGGACGCTCCCGCGGCGCTCGTCGTACGCCTCCAGCTCCGTCCGCGAGGCACGGGCGTGCTCACGCCCTATATCAACGGTCAGGCGCTCGAGGCGGCGCGCTTCGAGGGCGAGGGCTGGACCGAGGTGGACTTCACGCTACCGGCCGAGCACGTGCGTCGCGGCGAGAACGCCCTCCAGATCATCTTCGGGGGCGTGACCTCGCTCGGCGGCGAGGACGTCTCCGTGCAGCTGGCCTCCATGCGCGTCTCCACCGAAGCGCTTGGCGGCGACCTGAGGGCGCCGGAGTGGGGCACCACGGTCGCCGGCGTCGCGCTCGGCGAGGAGCGACCCTCCCTCGCCTTCGCGACGCCGATCGCCTTCCGCTTCCACGCGGAGGTTCCGCGCGACGGGCGCCTGCAGTTTGGCGCCGGCCAGGAGGGCCAGGCCGGCGGCACCGGTCGCGTCGTCGTCACGCCCGAGGGCGGTGCTCCCACCACGGTGTGGGAGGGAAGCCTGGGCTCCACCTGGAGCGACCAGGACCTGGACCTCACGCGCTTCGCCGGGCAAGTCGTCCGGCTCACCCTCGAGGCCGAGGGCGGCAGCGGCCGGGCGGCCTTCAGCCGGCCGCGCCTGGTCACGCCGCCTTACGCGCCCACCGCCCGCGAGCCGGCGAAGAACGTCGTCGTGCTCCTCGTGGATACGCTGCGCGCAAGCAAAGTGCGCCCCTACAACCCGGACTCTCGGGTGCGCACGCCGCGCCTCGACGCCCTCGCCGAAGAGAGCGTCGTCTTCGAGCGCGCGCAGTCCACGGAGAACTGGACCAAGCCGGCCGTGGGCGCGATTTTGACGGGTCTTCATCCCCTCGATCACGGCGCGCGCACGCAGGCGGCGGTGCTCAGCTCCTCGGCCCTGATGCTGAGCGAGCAATTCAAGCAGAACGGCTTCGCGACGGGCGGCTTCATCGCCAACGGCTACATCTCCGACCGTTTCGGCTTCGACCAGGGCTGGGACCGCTACAAGAACTTCATCCGCGAGGCGGGCGCATCGAGCGAGGCACGGGACGTCTTCCAGGAGGCGGGCGACTGGGCCCTCGAGCATCGCGACGAGCGCTTCTTCCTCTACGTGCACACCATCGACCCGCACGTGCCCTACGACCCGGAGGAGGAGTTCGTGTCGATGTACGACGCGCGCACCGATTACGACGGTCAGGTGCGGCCGCGCATGACCGGCGATCTGCTCGCCGGCGCGAAGAGCAACCCGCCCAGCATCACCTTCACGCGCAGTGACGTGCGGAGGCTGCAGGCGCTCCACGACGGCGAGATCACCCAGCACGACGTGCACATGGGGACCTTCATCGATCGTTTGAAGGAGGCGGGCCTCTGGGAGGACACGATCTTCGTCTTCGTCAGTGACCACGGCGAGGAGTTCAACGAGCACGGCTCCTGGGGCCATGGCCACAGCGTCTACCAGGAGCTGCTGCACGTGCCCTTCTTGATCCACGGGGCCGGTGACGCGCGGCGCGTGCCGGAGACGGTGAGCACCATGGACATTGCTCCGACGGTGCTCGAGCTCGCCGGCGTGCCGCCCATGCCGAGCATCGCCGGCCGCAGCCTCGTTCCGCTCATCGACGGCGGCCGGCTCCCGGGCCCCACCGTGGCCATGAGCGAGTTCCTCGACGAACGTCGGGTGATCGTGGCCGGGCGCTGGAAGTTCCTCGTTCGCGGCAACCTCACGGCCTCCATGTTCGACCTCCAGGAGGACCCGGAGGAGAAGAACCAGCTGGGTGTCAACGCGCACCCCATCGCCACGCGCTACCTCCGCACCCTCCAGGGTCAGTTCCTCGGGGCGAGCGACCGCTCGCGCTGGCTCGACTCCGAGCAGGGCCGCGGCCAGCAGCACGAGGCCGGCGAGGTGCAGATGGATTCGGAGCTTCAAGAGCAGCTCCGCCAGCTCGGCTACCTCTGAGCAGGTCGACGTCTTCGGCCCCCCACGGGCCCTCCGCGTGTCGTAGGGTCCGCGCGATGAAGAACGCTTCCTTCGCTCCCGCGGCCGGGACGGTGCGGACCCGCCGTCCCGTCTCCCTTCCGCTCGCGTCGCTGCTCCTCGTGCTCGGCTGCGCCGGCGACGATGACGCTTCGTTCGCGGACGGCGGCTTCTTGGACGGAAGCATGGACGGAGGCACGACGACCGACGGCGCCGCGCCCGACGCCGGCCCGGATGCGGGTGACGAAGACGCCGGATCCCCCGGTAACTGCGGCAACCTCCGGCCGGACGTCTTCGCCGACGAGGTCGTCTCGTTCATGCCGGGGCCGAACGCCGGCTTCGGCCAGGACGACCTTCCTTGCGTCGTGCTCGGTCCTCCCGTGGGTGAGGGGGATGGGGCCGGGTCCCTCGACGTGCTCTCCCTCGGCAACGCAGGCGAGATCGTGCTGGCGTTCCGGGACACGGAGCTCGTCGATGGTCCCGGTCCGGATCTGCTCGTGTTCGAGAACCCGTTCAGTGGGTTCACGGAGACCGGGGCGGTCGCGGTGAGCGAGGACGGGATCACCTGGGAGGAGTGGCCGTGCCTCAACAGCGCGAGCATGGACTTCCCGGGGTGCGCGGGCGTGAGGCCAGTCTTCGCGAACCCCGATAACGACATCGACCCCACCGACCCCGAGGCCGCCGGCGGCGATGCCTTCGATCTGGCCGACCTGGGGCTCACGCGCGCCCGCTTCGTCCGCATCCGCGACACGGGATGGAACGTCTACGGCGGCATGTCCGGGGGCTTCGATCTCGACGCCATCGCCGCCGTGAATCGGGTGGACTCGCCCGCGCCCTGAACGGCTCTGGCGGGGCGCCGCCTTCAGAACTCCACGCCCTGCCGCGCGCGGATCCCCGCCTCGAAGGCATGCTTGACGGGCTGATGGAGCGTGACCGTGTCGGCGACCTCGATGAGCGCCTCCGGCGCGCCCCGGCCCGTGACCACGATGGACACTTCCTCCGGCTTGTCGCGGAGCACGGGAACGACGACATCGGTGCTCAGGTAGCCGTAGGAGAGCGCGATGTTGAGCTCGTCGAGCACGACGACGTCGTACTCCCCCGAGGCGATGAACTCCGCCGCGCGTTGCCAGCCACGCTCCGCGCTCGCTACGTCCTGCTGGCGATCCTGCGTGTTCCAGGTGAAGCCGTCGCCGCTCACGACGTGGGTGATCTCGGGAAAGCGCTTCATCGCCGCTTGCTCGCCGGTCTTCCACGTCCCCTTGATGAACTGCACGACCGCGACCCGCTGGCCGTGACCGGCCGCGCGCAGGGCCACGCCGAAGCCCGCCGTGCTCTTGCCCTTCCCGTCGCCCGTGTGGACGACCACGACGCCGCGGCGGATGTCCTTGGCCTTCACCTTCGCGTCTTGCTCGGCCTTGAGGGCCTTCATCTTCGCCGCATGGGCCGCGTCCTCGGGCGCGCGCTCCGATGCGTCCTGGTTCGGCATGTCCGTCTCGCTCATCGGTCACTCCTGGGCCTGTCGCGCGGTACGCGGTGACCCTCACCGTAGGCCCAGCGTCGCCGCATCGCCTCCTGGTCACGAGCGGCGTCGCGAAGCGCGCGAGCTTCGGGCGCGAGCAACGCCCAGAGCGCCCGGAGCGAGCCCTGGTGCGCGACCACCACGAGCGGCTCCGGCGGTGCGCTCTCGAGCCAGCGCGCGCAGCGGTCGCGGAGCGCGATCCAGCTCTCGCCACCGGGGCAGGGCATGTCGCGCCATCGCTCCATATAGGCAGCATAGGCCTCGGGCTCACGCCTTTCGATCTCCTCCCAACGCAGCCCTTCCCAACGGCCGAAGTGCAGCTCGCGAAGCGCGAACTGGGCCCGACCAAGGCGCGTTCCGGGATGGAGAGCCACCAGCCGCTCGGCCGTCGACCGGGCGCGCTGGAGGTCGCTGCTCACCACCAGCGCGCCCTCGGCGACCGGCAGCGCAGCGAGCCTTGCGTCGAGCTCGGCGCTCGGCGCGAGCGCCACGTCGGTCCATCCCCAGCAGCGAGCGGGTTCGGCGTCGACGGGGCCGTGGCGCACCAGGAGCATGGCGTCAGCCCACGAAGGGAGAGTGCGTCGCGGGGTGCGCGGCCGCGAAGACGGTGAGCGTGGCGAGCTCGACCACCACGTTCACGGCGCCGAGCGCGTCGCCGGTGATGCCGCCCAGCTGCTGGCGGAGGAAGCGCGCCGCGGTGAACGTGAGCGCGAGCGCGATGCCCATGGCGGCGAGGCCCGTGTTTCCCCCGACGGCAAAGGCGATCATCAGCGCGATCGTGCTCCCGAGGACGACCTGAATCGCGCCGGTGCCTTCGACGAGAGGCTTGCCGGGGCCGGCGCCTTCCGCGCGCGCGTAGGGCAAGCTGACCAGCAGCGGCAGCGTGGACCAGCGACCCAGCACGTGCGCCACGACGAGCATGACGGGCCAGGCGCCGGGCCCCGAACCGAGAAGCGCACCCGCGCGGCCCCCCAGAAGCAACACCACCGCGAGCGCGCCGTAGCTGCCGATGCGGCTGTCCCGCATGATCCGGAGCTTGTCCTCGCGGGTCCATCCGCCGAAAAGGCCGTCCGCAGCGTCGGCGAGACCGTCCTCGTGAAAGGCCCCGGTCAGGAGCACGCCGACGAGAAGGAGCGGAACCACGCGGGCGCCTGGCACGAGCGGCGTGGCCGCGAGGCTGAGGGCGACGAGCGCGAGCAACCCCCCGACGAGGCCTCCCACCACCGGCAGCCAGGGGCTGGCACGTGCGAGATCCTCGGGCGTCGGATCGAGGTCCCGTGGCATCGGGAGGCGCGTGAAAAACTGCAGTGCGACGGCGAGCGCGTAGAGGGGGCCGAGACGCGCGCGCCAGCGGCGTCGTCCCCCGTCGTCGGCCGCGTTCACTCGAGCACCTCGGCGAGGCGCGCCATGTGCCGAAGCAGCGCGCAGGCCGCTGCGCAGATCGGGAGGGCCAGGGCAGCGCCGCTCGCTTCGCCGAGCCGGAAGCCCGCATCGAAGAGCGGTGCGCCGAGATCGAGCGCCGCGAGGACGCGGGCGTGGCCCGGCTCCGCGCTCCGCGTCGCTGGGTAGAGCACGCGTCGAACGCCCGGCCGAAGGCGAACGGCCGTCAACGCCGCGGCGCCCACGACGAAGCCGTCGAGGAGTACGGGCACATCGCGCTCTTCCGCCTCGAGCATGACGCCCACCATGGCCGCGAGCTCGAGGCCGCCGAGGTCGGCGAGCGCTCCCTCCGCGTCGTCCGCTCGGCTCCCATCGCGCGCGAGCGCGCGATCGACGAGAAGGGCCTTTGCGCGCACGCCATCATCGTCGAGGCCCGTCCCCGGACCGACGAGCTCCGCCGCCGGTCGCCGGAGCAAGCGCGCCGCGAGGGCGGCGGCGGCGGTGGTATTTCCGATGCCGAGCTCGCCCAGCGCGATGAGGTCCCCTCCGGCCGCCGCGAGCTCGCGGACGCGCATCCGACCGACGTCGAGCGCGACATTCACCTCCGCCGGCGAGAGCGCCGGGCCTGCGACGAGATCCGCGCTCCCAGGCCGAACGCGAGACTCGATGAATCGAACGCCTGCATCGGCGCTTCGGGGCGGCGGAATCGGGGCCGCAACGCCTACGTCCGTGACCCAGAGCGGTGCGTCGGCCTGCGCGGCGAGCACGGCCACCGCCGCGCGCCCCTCGCGCATCGTGCGCACCATCAGCGGGGTGACGGTGCTGGGGTAGGCGCTCACGGCATGTGCCGCGGCCACGCCATGGTCGGCGGCGAAGACCAGCACGTGCGGAGCCTCTACACACGGGGTCTCGGAGCGCTGAGCGCCCCCGAGAAAAACCGCGAGGTCCTCGAGGCGGGCGAGGCTGCCGGGGGGTTTCGCGAGCGCGTCGAGGGCAGCGCGCACGCGCCCGCGGACGTCGAGGTCGCTGGACACGGCCGGAGCATGACCAGCCTCCGCCTCGTCGCCAACAGGTCACTCGGAAGCAGCTGTGTCGGAGTCCGGCAACATACATGCAACAGAGTTGCATCTGGCTCGGGCCTTGGCTTGAGTGCCGCCGCACGCCGGCAGCCGCCGGCTTCGACAGGGATGAAGAGAATGGTATCGATGCTTCGAACGCGGATGGTGGGGCTCCTTCTGGCGACGCTCCTCGGACTGGGCGCATGCGGCGAGGGTGCCGACGGAATGGCTGGGCCGGCCGGCGAGCAAGGGCCCCCCGGAGAGCAGGGGCCACCCGGTGATGTCGGCGCTCCGGGGGACGAGGGAAGCGCTGGAAGCGACGGCATGGACGGTGCCGACGGCGCCGACGGCGCCGACGGGAACGATGGCGCGGACGGGGCTGATGGCGGGGCGCTCCCGCCGGGCGCGATCCGTGGTCCCGTGGTGGGTCCGTTCATTGGCCTCGCCGCGGAGCCGGTGGCCCGGATCACCACGGGCGTCTTCGAC
>JBCDGX010000065.1:0-13857 GCA_038750805.1 Myxococcota bacterium | reverse complement strand
CTGCCTCGTGCCCACGGCCAAGGCCGACGTGGCCGCCCCGCGGCGCCTCGACCTGAAGGAGATGCTCCGGCACTTCCTCGACTTCCGCATGGAGGTCGTGGTCAAGCGCCTCGAGTTCCAGCTGAAGAAGCTCCGCGAGCGGATCCACCTGCTCGAGGGCTTCATCACCATCTTCGACGCCCTCGACGAGACCATCCGCATCATCCGGCGCTCGGACGACCGCGCCGATGCCCGCGCCAAGCTGAGGTCGCGCTTCGCGCTCGACGAGGTGCAGACCGACGCCATCCTCGACCTCCGCCTCCACCGCCTCGCCAAGCTCTCCATCCTCGAGCTCCGCGAGGAGCTGAAGCAGAAGCTCGCCGAGGCCCGCCGCATCGAGAAGCTCCTCAAGAGCCCGAAGGCGCGATGGGCGATCATCAAGGACGAGCTCGAGGCCATCGCCAAGGAGCACGGCTCCGAACGCCAGACCGTGATCCTCAAGGACATGGACGAGCCGGAGTTCGACCCGGAGGCGTTCATCGTCGACGAGGACGTGATGGTCGTCCTCACGAAGCAGGGGTGGATCAAGCGCCAGCAGCGCGTGAAGGACGTCTCGACCACCCGCGTGCGCGACGGCGACCAGGTGCTCGAGGTCGTCGCCGGCTCGACGCGCACGACCGTCGCGCTCTTCAGCTCGGCGGGCGCTTGCTACGTCACGCGCATCGCCAGTATCCCGCCGACCACCGGCTACGGCGCGCCCGTTCAATCGCTCTTCAAGCTCGGCGATGGCGAACGCATCGTGGCGATGGTCGGCATGGACCCGCGCTTTTTGGACGTGCCGGAGCCGGGCGAGGGGGACCCGGAGCCGCCCTACGCCATCGCCGTCACCCGCGGGGGCTTCGCGCTCCGCTTCTCGCTTCGGAGCCATCGCGAGCCCTCGACGCGCAGCGGCCGGAAGTACGCGCGCCCGCCGAAGGGCGACGAGGTGCTCTACGTGGCGCCGGTCGAAGAGGGCGACGCCATCGCCTGCGCGACGCTCGAAGGACGCGCGCTCCTCTGCGACGCCGAGGAGGTCTCGCTGCTCAGCGGGGCCGGGAAGGGCGTCTACCTGATCAAGCTCCAGGGCAACGACCGGGTCGTGGCCGCGCAGGTGCTCTCGCGGGACTCGGACGCGCTCGTGGTGCAGCGCGACGGCGGCAGCGACTACCGCGTCACCCGCCGCAAGTACGAGCTGGTCAGCCGCGCGGGGAAGGGCTTCGCGCTCTTCAAGCGCGGCAAGGTGAGCGGGGTGGTGTACCAGGAGCCGACGCTCCCGGGGTTCCCGGCGCCGGAGGACGATTGAGGCACCGCGGGTTCTGAGCTGCGGCCCTTCACGCTCCTGAACCGACATGGACCTCATCGCTCCCAAAGCGCGCCGGAAGCTCGACCCCGAGCTCGTCGCGAAGCTCGAGACGCGCCTCGCTGCGCATCTCGCGCCCTGCGTCTGGCTGCAGACCGAGCGCGCGGCTCCGGCGCCGCCCCCGCGGAGCTGGCGGGAGCGCCTAATCGGTCGGCCGCCGCCCACCGATCCAGTGCTGGGACCGCTCGCGTCGAAGCTGGGCGGACGGCCCTACGCCGAGGCCGGCGATGCCTTCGAAGGGCACACCTTTCTCGGGCAGCTCGACCTCACGGCGGCCTCCGAGTTCATGCCGGACCTGGCGCTAAGAGGCCTGCTCGGCTTCGACGCCATCGTCGACGCGCCGGACGGCGAGCTCGTCCGCGCGCGCTGGTATCCCGAGCCCTCCCTCGAGCGCTGCGTCGAGGTCGAGGCCCTGTCCGCCGTGCCGCACGAGGCCCGCATCGACTTTCGGGCGGGCTTCGTCGCGCCCTCCGACGCGCAGCTCGTCTCCTGGTTCCCGGCCCTCCGCCGCTACCCGGACAGCCTCGTCGCCGACGCGGTCTCGGACGGCGACGGCGACCACCGCCTCTTCGGCCCGAAGAGGCGGGTCTTCGACCACGACGATCCTTCCGAGGCGCCCTTCGTGCAGCTCCTGAGCCTCGGCGTGGACCAGGCATCGGGCCTGCACTTCGGATCGAACGTGCTCTACCTGCTCGTCCCGGAAGACGACTGGCGCGCCGGCGACCTCGCGCACGTCTTCGCCCGCCTCGAGAACGGCTAGGCCCGCTCCCGGCCCGGGAGGCGATCGCGCGCCCCCGGCCCTTTCGCGCGGCCAGCGCCCCGTTCCCGCGGTCAGGGCCGCATCGAGCGGAAGGCGCGCGGGCCCCTGCGCTGCGGAGGAGGTCTCGCGCGCTGCGGCTCAACGAGGTGCGGAGGCTGGGGTCTCCGCGGGCGCCGGCGCGCGCTGCACCGCCACCCACGTGACGATGCCGGCCGTCCAGGTCACGGCGACCAGCGAGACGACAACGAAGAGGCGGCGCGCCCGATCCGCCGCTCGGGACGAGGCGTCGGCGCGGGCCTCCCCCCGCTCGAGCCGGGCGCGGTGGTAGCTCAGCATGCGCTCCATCTCGTTCGCTTCGGTCATGCTTCGTCCTCCTGCGGGGCGACGTCGGGGCTCTCGGCCTCTTCATGATGCTTGGTGGCCGAAGTGGGGGCCACCCGGGCCCGGGGCGCTGACGATGGACGCGCCGCCGTCTCGGCTGCCTCTGCGTCTGCCGCCGCGGTGTCCAGCAGGGCGATGGCGTGCGCTCCGTGGACGGCATCGACGCCGGCGGCGACGAGGTCTTTCAGCGTCCCTTGGGCCGTCGCCAGCCGTTCCGCGGCGGCCGTTTCGGAGCGGTCCCTCGCTTTGGCCGCGGCGTCGCGGCGGTCCCTCCGGTCGGCGAAGACCGCGTTGATCAGCGCTACGACGATCGCGGCGCCGCTGGTGATCCACGCCGCGACGATCACGGGGTCCATGCCGTCGGCCTAGCAGCGGCCCCGAACCCTCGACGTTTTTTGGGGGAAGACGCCCCCCAAGGCGGCCCATGGACCGCGAACGCCGTCCCGCCGTCGGACGTGCGGACTATGCTCCGGCCGGAGCGATGAGCACGACCGACTACACCGCCGCGGACCTCGAAGCGCTCGAGGGGCTCGAGCCCGTTCGGCAGCGGCCCGGGATGTACATCGGCGGGACGGACGCCGCCGGCTACCACCACCTGCTCTGGGAGATCGTCGACAACAGCGTCGACGAGGCCATCAACGGGCACGCCTCGCGCATCGAGGTGGAGCTCGACCCGGATCTCAAGGGCGCGACGATCACCGACAACGGGCGCGGCATCCCCGTCGACAAGCACCCGAAGCACAAGATCAGCGGGCTCGAGCTCATCCTCACGAAGCTCCACGCGGGCGGGAAGTTCGGCGGGGGCAAAGGCTACAAGGTGAGCGGCGGCCTGCACGGCGTGGGCTCGTCCGTGGTGAACGCGCTCAGCGAGGCCATGGAGGCGACGGTCTGGCGCGAGTCCCAGACCTACACGCAGCAGTACGCGCGCGGCGTTCCGCAGACGAAGCTGAAGAAGGGCGGGCGCACGTCGAAGCGCGGCACGTCCATCCACTTCCGCCCGGACGCGAGCATCTTCGGCAAGAAGCTGAGCTTCGACGAGAAGCGCATCCGCGACCGCCTCGAGGCGAAGAGCTACCTGCACAAGGGGCTCAAGATCGTCTTCCGCGACAGCAAGGGCGGGCGCGAGGAATTCGAGCATCCGGAGGGCATCGTCGAGCTCCTGCCGAAGCGCATCGCCGAGGAGGGCAAGCCCGCCGTGCACCCCGAGCCCTTCGTGCTCGAGCGCGAGGAGGGGCCGCTCAAGGTGGAGCTCGTCCTCCAATGGACCGAGGCGCCGAGCGAGCGCATCGAGTCCTTCGCGAACGGCATCCCGACGACCAACGGCGGCGCGCACGAGGCCGGCCTGAAGACCAGTCTCCACAAGGCCATCCGCGGCTTCATGGAGGCCAAGAAGGTCAAGGTGAAGGGGGTCAAGATCACCGCCGAGGACATCCGCGAGGGCCTCGTCGCGATTCTCAGCGCCTACGTGCCCGAGCCGCAGTTCCAGGGGCAGACGAAGCAGCGGCTGAACAACCCGGAGGTCGCCGGGCAGGTCGAGGGGCTCGTGCGCGTGAAGCTCGAGCAATGGCTCCTGCACAACCAGTCGACGGCCGACGCCATCGTCGGGCGCATCGTCATCGCCGCGCGCGCCCGGGAGGCGAGCCGCGCCGCGTCGAAGGCCGTCACGCGCAAGAGCGCCATCAGCCATCGCCTGAACCTCCCCGGCAAGCTCAGCGACTGCCAGAGCACGAACCCCGACGAGTCCGAGCTCTTCCTCGTCGAGGGCGATAGCGCCGGCGGCAACGCGAAGCAGGCGCGGGACCGGAGGACGCAGGCCATCCTCCCGCTCCGCGGCAAGGTGCTGAACGTCGAGCGGAAGGCCGCGAGCGACGCGCTGAAGAACAAGGAGCTCCAGAACATCGTCGACGCGCTCGGCTGCGGCATCGGGAGGACCTTCGACATCTCGAAGCTCCGCTACGGGAAGGTGTTCTTGCTGATGGACGCCGACGCCGACTGCCATCACATCGCGACTCTGCTCCTCACCTTCTTCTACCGGATGCTCCCGGGGCTCGTCCGGGGCGGGCACGACTACCTCACGCTGCCGCCGCTCTATCGCATCGACGTCGGCAAGGAGACCCATTGGGCGCTCGACGACGCCGACCGCGACCGCGTGCTCGCCCAGGCAAGCGGCCGCGCGAAGCCGGACGTGAGCCGCTTCAAGGGCCTCGGCGAGATGCCCGCCGCGGACCTCCGCGAGACCACCCTCGACCCCACGCGGCGCCGCGCGCTCCGCGTGGTCATCGAGGGCGAGCTCGAGACCGACCAGCTCATCGTCGACCTGATGGGCCGCGACGCGGCGCCCCGCTACCAGTTCATCATGGAGCACGCGCCCCGGGCGGACGCGGACGACCTGGACGTTTGAGCGTGAGCTCGGCTCGCGGGTCGTGACGGGGCGGACCGGTGGGTGCACCATGCCCGCATGCGCGGCCTGGCCTTCCTCGTCTTCCTGGCAGCATGCGCGGGGAGCCAGCCGCCTGTCGACGAAGGGCCTCCGCCGGGTCTTCCCATCGCGGGCGTCTGCGCGACCGCAGCGGAGGACGGACCGCTCGGCGTGCTCGCCGTCCGGACGGAAGGCGACACGCTTCTCGGGCTGGGCGCGAACGGCGTGCGCGGGGTGCTCCACCGAGCCTTCGAGCGCCAGACGATCCGCGGCGAGCCGGACTGGGACCTCCAGCTTCGCCCCGACCAGGTCCGCGGTGTCGCCATGGCCGAGCTGGAGTGCGGCCGTACGAGCTGCCCCCGCGTCGCGGAGGCCTTCTCTTGGAGCCCGGTTCGGCGCTTCACGGTCCCTGTGTCACCAGACCTGCTCGGCGACCTGCCGCGGGGCGCACTGGTCGCCGTGGGCGCACCGCGGGAAGGCTTGCTCTCCGTGCCGGCGATCGCGGACGGCGAGCACGTCACGCGCGTCTTCGACCGGGCGGGGCGCGCACTCGGGACGGTTCCGCGGGGTGCTGGATACATCTTCGGGGCCGCGGACGCAGAGGGCTGGCGGGCGGCGCATCTCGGTGCCTCCGGAACGCCGGGGTTCGCTCGCTTCCTCGACGGGGCCCTCGAGACGCGCGCGGCTCTGGGGGAAAGCCGCCTCGGCACGCCCTCGGGATGGCTGAGCTGGGACGCCGAGGGCGTCCACATCGAGCGGGTCTCGGGCCGAGAGACGTTCGCCGTCGCCGCCGGGGCGGGCGAGCGGGAGCTGCGTCCCACGCACCTCAGCTTTCCCGACTATCAGCTCTGGTTGGGGGAATCGCCCGTCGGCTATTTCCACACACCCACCGAGACCCTTCACCTCTTCGAGGAAGAGCTTCGCACGCCGCCCAGCTTCCGTTTCGAGACGAGCGTCGACCACGGGCACCTCCTGGTCAGCGTCGCCGGGATGCCCACGCTGACGATCGAGCTCGAATCCGGGCGCCGGCGGTCGCTGAGCCTGCCTGCGGGTCTTGCCCTGGCCGACGAGGACTGCCCGCCGCGCGCCCTTCCCACCGCGGCCGGGGGGTTCACCGTGGCGCTTCGGGAGTCTGGGCGCGTCGTGGGCACCCGCGTCGAAGACGGGCGGGCGCAGGCGGTCGGGCGGCCGCTCCACGCGATCAGGAGAGTGTGGACGCGAATCTTTCGGGGCCCTGACGAGCGTCTCCGCCGAGGGCTGCGGCGGCGATCTCCTCTGGTGCCCTGTCGGTCCGTGCCGCGGGCCGGCACCGGACGGGGCCTTCGAGGGCACGTCGTTCCAGCTCATCGGACCGGACGGTGAGGAGCTCATGTCGAACCCTGGTTACGGCTTCGGTGAGCGCGTGGACTTTCTCGATTCGGGGGGGCGCTGCCTGCTGCTGGTCCAGCCCGAGGTCGGCGACGTGCCGAGGACGCACCTGCTCCGAGACTTCGTCACCGGCGAGCGGGTGAGCTGGGTCGAGCCGCGTGGGTGGATGCCTCTCCCCGGCAGGCCACGTTAGTTGGCGCTGAGCACCATCGGTCGCCATCCCGCGCGCCGCTCAGTCGCGCTCGCCGACCGCTCGGCGACTCCCATCGACCGGAGCGGTGGGTCGGAGTTGACCCCTTCCCGGACGAGGGAAGACTCCGCGTTCATGACGGCCCTCATGGCCCCACGACGACGTCCCCTGAGCTCCCCCGAGAGCCGACCGCGCTGCGCGCGTGATCCGGCCTCGGGGGCGTCTCGTGGCGGCTGATACGCTCCCGACGCGACGCGGCCTCTACCGGCTTCACCGCTGGGCGGCGCTGGGGCTCGGGTACCTCGCACTGGTCGTGTTCTTCAGCGGCACCGTCGCCGTCTTCTCGGACGCCCTCGACGCTTGGGCGGACCGCGGGGGCGCCGAGGTCGACCTCGCGGAGCTCGCGGCTTCCGGTCGCCTCGACGCGCTCGTCGCGGACGCCACCGCGCGCGTCGATCCGGGCCGCGCGGGCTCGCTGACCGTCGAGACCTGGGGGCGGTCGCGCATGCGCCTCCGGGTCTACGATGCCGACGACACGCTCCGGCTCTCGCAGCTCGTGGACGCCGCCGGCGTAGTGCTCGGGACCCGCGTCGGTGACCCCGCGGAGGCGCATTCGTCCCCGAACGCGCTGGCCATCGGCCGCTTCCTGCGCGACCTCCACGTCGACCTGCTGCTCCCTTCGGCGCTCGGCCTCTTCGTGACGGGCATCGTCGGCGCCGCGCTGCTGCTCCTCCTCGTCACCGGCGCGATGGTCGCCTGGCCACGCCGCCGTCGCCTGCTCAGCGGCCTCCGAACCCGGAGCCTCCGCGTCTGGCTCGGGGACGGCCACGGGGCGCTCGGGCTCTTGAGCGCGCCCTTTCTCTTCGTCGTCACCTGGAGCGGCGTGGTGCTCTCCCTGAGCTTCGCGCTCCTCGCGCTCGCGCTCGGGCTCGTCGCGTCGGTGGACGAGGCGAGCATCACGGCAGAGCTGAGGCCCCAGGTCACCGTGCGGCCCGGCGCCGCGGTGGCGCCGCTCGGGCCGCTGGTCGTCGACGCCCAAAGGCGAAGCGCGACCTCCGTGGGCTCCCTCTCGCAGCGCCGGGGCGATGAGGGCGGCGCCGAGCTCTTCGTGCACACGGCGCGGCCGGGCTGGCGCCTCTCCACGCAGACCTATCTCTATGACGCGCATCGCGGGGCGCTCCGCTGGCAGGGGCGCGACGTCGGCGTGGGCCACGAAGAGTCCGCGGGGAGCGCGCTCATCGCGCTTACGCACGCGCTCCACGAAGGAAACCTCGCGGGCGTGCCGACGCGCTGGGCGTGGTTCGTCTTCGGCCTGCTGACGTCCGGGCTCTTCGCCTCCGGCGCCGCGATCTGGGCGCTCCGCCGCGAAGGGCAGCGGCGCGCTCCCGGCGCCGCCATCACCGGGACGCTAGGGCTTCCCTTCGCGCTGCTCCTCGTGCCGCTCGCCTGGGCCCTGGCCGCGGGCCTCGGCTGGACCCCGGGCCCCACCCTGGCCGCGGCCTTCGTGGGCGGCGCGCTCCTCTCCGCGGGCCTCGGCCTCCGGCTGCCGCTCGCGCGGGCGCTTCGCGTGCTCTTCGCCCTCACCGGCGTGGCCGCGTTGGCGATCCCGCCCGCGGGCTACTTGGCGACCGGCCTCGGCTCCTGGCATCTCGGGGCCGCCTTCGGCGTCGACCTCGTCCTCGTTGCGCTCGCCGTGGGCTTCCTCGCCCTCACGCTCCGGCCGCCGCGCCTCCCGGCGATGGCCCGAGAGGTGGAGGCCACGTGAGGGCGCGGAGCCAGGAGCCCGGCGCGCTCGCCTCGCTCGGCACCGCCGTGGCGGCGGCGCTGCTGGCGACCCTCGTCTGCCTCGGCTTGCTCACGCTCGGCGCTGGCCGCGGGGGCATCACGCACCTCGTCCTCGTGCTGCTCCTCCACCCGCTCCTCTGGCTCTTCTCCACGCTCGCGCTCCTCGGGGCGCGGGATCCGGCGGCGCGCCGATCGCGCTGGCTCCTGCTCACGGGGCTGGCCGCGGCGGGCGCCGTCCTCGCGCGGTTCTTTCCCATCGTCTAGGCGTGAGCGATGCGTACTGACCGTCTCAGCGCCCACGGACCCCAGCGCGTCTTCATCGTCGACGACGAGCGCCTCGCGCGCATGGCCCTTCGCGACGCGCTCGCAGACCGGGGCGACGTGACCATCGTCGGCGAAGCGGACTCCGTCGACACGGCCGTCTCTGGCATCGCGCGCTGCGATCCCGACATCATCTTCCTCGACGTCCAGCTCCTCGACGGCAACGGCTTTCAGGTGCTCGAGCGCGTCGCCGTGCGCGGCCACGTCGTATTCGTCACGGCCTACGGAAGCCACGCGCTCCGGGCCTTCGAGGTCAACGCCCTCGACTACCTGGTGAAGCCCCTCGAGCCGGAGCACGTGGCGCGTGCGCTCGCGCGGGCGGCGACGACCTCGCGGACCGGCGCGCTCGCGACGCACCCCGGCTCGGCGTCGGACCACGTGCCGCGCTTCCGCATGGACGACCGGATCTGCCTTCAGGACGCGCGCTCCATCAAGTTCTGCCGCGTGCACGAGATCGCCTTCGTCGGCGCGGCCAACGGCTACGGGGAGATCCACCTCGTGAACGGCGCCGTCCTGCTGGTGAGCCAGCGGCTCAAGTACTGGGAGGAGCGCCTCCCCGAGGCCTTCACGCGCATCCACCGGTCGACGCTCGTGAACCTCGAGCTCATCGACGAGCTCCAGCTCCGGGCGAGCGGCTGGCAGCTCCGGCTTCGGGGTCATCCGGAGCCGCTGCCGGTCAGCCGGCGCCTCGTGCCGGGCCTCAAGGCGCGACTGCGGGTGCCGGAATGAGCGCGCCGAGCCCCGGGCCTGCCGCGCGCGACGAGCGCCTGAACGACGAGCCGCCCGAGCCGCGATGGCTCGGCCGCCACTGGTACGTGCACGTGCTTTTCCTGCTCGTGATGCAGTGGCTCTTCTACGTGCGGGTCGTCTGGATGGTGGGCGAGAGCGAGTTGCGGCCCGGCGCGGGCCCGCTCTTCACGGCCAGCCTGGCGCTGCTGGTGGCCTGCGCCGCGCTCCTCGCTAGGGCGTACCGGGCGCTGCCACCGCGCTGGCTGAGCTCGGCCCGGACCATCGTTCCCGCGACGATGCTCCCCGCCCTCGCGGCGCTGCTCTGGCACGGCGCCATGATGCTCTTCCTGTCGGCTTTTGACGGGAAGCCCCTGCGCTGGCGATGGATCCTGGTCATCGACGGCGTCGCCATGCTCGTGAGCTGGAGCTGCTTCTTCCTCTCCAGCCTGCAGAGCCAGCGCGCCCAGCGGGCACGCGAGTGGGCGCTCCGTAGCGAGAGCGTCGCGCACGAAGCCCGCCTCGAAGCGCTCCGCGCGCAGCTCAACCCGCACTTCCTCTTCAACGCGCTGAACTCCGTCGTCGTCCTCATCGGGCGCGACCCGATG
Source organism: Myxococcota bacterium (assembly GCA_038750805.1). Lineage (GTDB taxonomy): Bacteria > Myxococcota_A > Polyangia > Polyangiales > Houyiibacteriaceae > CALCTH01. The sequence continues at coordinate 3,921 of JBCDGX010000065.1, read as the reverse complement.
CGCGCGGGGCAGCTCGTCCGCGACCTGGCTTCGCTCCTGCGTCGCGTGCTCGAGTCGACGCAGAGCGAGATGTCGACGGTGGGCGCCGAGCTCGACTTTCTCGACCGCTACATCCGCTGCGAGTCCGTGCGCTTCGAGGAGCGGCTGCAGGTGGACGTCCGCGTACCGGTCGAGCTCCGGGCGCAGCCCATCCCTCCGATGCTCCTTCAGCCGCTGGTGGAGAACGCGATGAAGCACGGCAGCTGGCGCGAGGACCGGCTGCGCGTGGAGCTGAGCGGGCGCGCGCCCGAGGGGCGCGTCGAGCTCGAGCTGCGCAACACGGGGTCGATGGGCGCGCGGGGCGGAGGCCGGCCCAAGGGCGCGGGCCTACGCCTCGTCCGGCAGCGCCTCCACGCGACCTTTCCGGCCAGCGCGCGCTTCGAGGTCGCCGAGGACGGTGGATGGGTCGTTGCACGATTGAGCTACGACCCGATGGAGCGACGTTTGATCGCCTGAGTTTCCTAACGCGACGTCGCATGGGCGGTCGCTTCGTGGAGCGAAAGAATGAAGTACGATCAAAAGAAGTGGATTCTGGTGGCCGCGCTCTCGGCGCTCGTCGCTTGCGGGTCGGACGATGATGCGCCGACGGATGCGGGTGTCATCGCCGACGGTGGGGGCGCACGCGATGCGGCCGCCGACGCGGGGACGCCGGGCGATGCCGGCACGGACGAGGGCGTCGCGCCCGACGCGGGCGCCGAAGACCCGCTCTTTCTCCTCGTCGGCGCCGTCTTCAGCCCGGACGGAGCCTTCGGCTACATCTACCCGACTCCGGAGCTCTCGGGAGACGTCATGGTCGCGCTCGAGGACTCGCTCGAGATTCCCGTCGCTGCTGGCGGAGGCTCCTTCGCCGTCCCCGATCCCCCCACGGGGCAGCTCTTCATCGGGAGCGGGGAGAGCCCGATCATCGAGCGCTACGGTATCGACGCCGAGGGCACGTTCACTCTCGAGAACCGCTTCAGTCTCGCCGGGCTCGGCTGGGCGGCGGGCGGCAGCGTGGTGTTGGTCTCGCCGACCAAGGGCTACACGATTGACGGCGCGACGCTGACCGCGGTCGAGTTCGATCCCGTGGACATGGCCATCGTGGAGGAGCTTCCGCTGGACGGCCTCGATGCGGGCGAGGACATGCTGCCGGAGACCTCGGTCCGCGTGGACGGGGACCGGATCCTCGTCCACACACGCTACTTCCGGGACTCCCCCCTCTCCGCCACGGAGACCCGCCTGGCCGTGATCGATACCACGGATAACTCGATCGTCTACGACACGCAGACCGATTGCGCGAACCTCCTTTTCTCGGTGGTAACCGAGACGGCGATCTACTACTCGCCACACGCCAACCAGGCGTCTTTCTTCGCATCGGAGCTGTCAGACAATGCGCCTTGTGCGAAGCGGGTGCTCCGGGGTGAGTCGAGCTTCGACGATACCTATCGCCTCGATCTCAATGCGCTGGCCGGGGGGCCTTCGGGGCCGCTCGTCCCGGGCTCGACGACATCGTCGTACCTGCTCGTGTACGACGACAGCGTGCTCGGACCCATCGGTGACGGCTCCGCATTCCTTCCCGTCTGGCGGTTCGTCGAGATCGACCTCGACGCCGGGACGCGTATCGGACCGGTCGAGGAGTTCCCGCTGACGACGGGCGCGGGCCTCGGCTTCCAGGTGCCCGTGGACGGAGAGCTTCGCTCGTACTCCGTCGTGGCGCAGTTCGGCGAAGGCGGCGTGGAGGCGAGCACGGCCTTCGACGTCACGGACCCCGATAACGTGGCCGAGGCGTTCGAGACGCCAGGCTTCCTCGTCTCCGCCGTGCGCGTTCGCTGATCCCCGTCCGAGAGCGCCCCCGCGCGCCCAGTGGCTCAGAAGAGCTCGACGCCGACCGTGATCAGCGGGGAGACCGACGCAAGCGGCGAGCCGCTCTCGCGGATCTCGGCGAGCTCCGGGTCGTTCTCCGGGGTCGCCGCGCCGAGGCGACCGACGCCGTCGAGCGGGACGTCGCGCCAGCTGAGCTGGGCCTGGAGCGCGAAGGTCGCGAAGATCGCGAAGTCCTCGGTGACGCGGAAGCTCAGGCCGCCGCGGCCCTCGACCATGAGGTCCGGCGTCGGGTCGTCCTCGGCGAAGGGGATCAGCGCCTGGCCGAGGATGCCGAGGCTGAGCTCGACCACGCGCCCGAGCGGGATGCGGCCGCCGAAGCCCGGGCCCACGCGCAGCCGCCCGCCGTTCGTCGGCGTCAGGCCCGCCACCAGGATCGAGCGCAGGTAGCGGCTCCCGTGATGCAGCTCGAGGCGGAGGTTCGTGTCCGTGTCGACGCCGATGCGGAGCTGGGTCCGCGCGCGCCGGTAGAGGCTCACGGCGCCGATGCCCCAATCCGCCTCCTCGGCGATGTTCAGGAGCCCGAGCTGCGCCCCGTGCACGCGCCCGCCGGCCACGTTGATGAGGCCGATCTGCGTCCCCCGCACGTTGCCGCCCGCGTAGTTCACGATGCCGAGCTGCGCGCCCATCGCGCCCCCGCGCACGATGTTCACGGGGCCCGCCTGCACGCCCACGAGGTCGCCCCGGACCATGCCCAGGCTCGCGAGCTGCACGCCCTCGAGGTCGCCCTCGACCCAGCCGAGCCCGGCCGCCGCCTGGAGGCCATCGAGGTCCCCATGGGTCCACGCTGCTCCGGCCGCGATCTGGAGACCCTCGACATCGCCCGTCGAGAGCGAGAGCCCCGCCGCCACCTGCGCGCCGCGCACGTCGCCGCGCACGATGGCCGCGCCCGCCGCCGTCTGGAAGCCCTCGAGGTCACGCTGCACGTAGGCGCCGCCGGCCGCCGCCTGAAGGCCGCGTGCGTCGCCGGTGACCACGTCGACGCCGAGGGAGACCGCCACGCCGTCGAGCTGCCCGGTCCACGCGCCGAGGAAGCCGAGGGAGACGGCGCGCCGGTCACGGCCCCGATAGAAGGTCGAAAACCCGACGCCCGGCGCGAAGTCCGCGCCGAACCAGAGCTGCCGCGGCGAGTCGCGGAGCTCGGGCACCGGGGCCGGCGCCGTCGCTGCGACGGGCACCTCCGGCTCGGGCACGCGGGCCACCGGCGCACCCACGCTCGGCGCCTCGGTGGCCGGGACCTCGACGACCGGCGGTGGCGCGGCGGCGGCCGTGGGCGCCTGGGCGTCCCGTGCGAGGAGCTGGAGGATCTCGAGGGACTCGTCCCGGGCCAGGTTGATGGCTACGAGCGCCACCGTGCGCGTGCGCTCGACGGGGTCGCCGGGCGCGTCCGGGAGCCGGCGCTCGATGCGGTGGCCCTCGGGGCTCCGGTAGGTGACGCGGAGCTCGTCCCCCGGCGCCTCGACGAGCAGGAGCTCGCCGGGCGCGGCGGCCGTCTCGACGAGGGTCACGGGCCGCTCGAGGTCCGCCTCGAGCATGGCGCGCACGGCGCCACGATCGACCGCCAGGTCCGGCGCCACGTAGACCCGGAGCGGCGCCTGCGCCGCGGCCGTCCCGCCGAGCGCGACGAGGAGCAGGCCCGTGAGGCCGAAGGTGCGTGCGCGCCTCATCGCGTCTCCTCCTGGCCGAGGGCCTCGAGCAGCCGGGCCGCCTCGGCGGCACGGTAGCCCTCGGGCGTCGCGGCGAGCGGGGTCAGCGCCCGGCGCGCGGCGTCGTGGCGGCCGAGACGGATCAGCGTGAGCGCCCGGTTGTAGCGGGCCTCCGGCGCGAAGCGGCCTCGCGGGTAGGCGCGCAGGTAGGCGTTCCAGGCGCCGAGCGCTTCGCCGCTCTCTCGCGCGAGGTGCAGGCGGTGGGCGCGCTCGAAGCTCTCGCGCTCGGCGACCGAGGGCGCGTCGTCCGAGGTCGGCGGCGCGCCCGTGACCTCCGTGGGCGCGGGCTCGGGGGCGACGGCCGGGCGTCGCGCGG
>JBCDGX010000064.1:0-13865 GCA_038750805.1 Myxococcota bacterium | reverse complement strand
CGGCCTGACGGCGGCCGCCGTGGTGCTCTGCGACGGCTCCTTCGCGGCGGCCGGCGACGCGGATCACCTCTTCACGCTCCAGAGCTCGGCGAAGCTGGTGCCGCTCCTCGGCCTCCTCGAGGAGCGCGGACCGGAGGCGGTCTTCGCCAAGGTCGGGAGCGAGCCGAGCGGGGACTCCTTCAGCTCTCTCGCCCGCATCGACGAGCACGGCCCCCTGCCCTCGAACCCCTTCGACAACGCCGGCGCGATCGCCCTCTGCTCCTTCCTCGAGGGGAACCTCGAAGACCGCATCGGGTGGATCGAGCGCTGGGCCGAGCGCCTCTACGGCGCGCCCCTCGACATCCATCAGCGCGTGATGTTCTCCGAGCGCCGCACCGGCGACCGGAACCGCTCCATCGCCTACCTCCTCAAGAGCAACGGCGTGCTCGAGGGCCGCGTCGACGAGGTCCTCGAGACCTACTTCGCGCTCTGCTCCCTCGAAGCGACGGTGAAGGAGGCCGCGCGGCTCCCGGCGCTCCTTGCGCACGGGGGGATCGCTCCCGGCGGGGAGCGCGTCGTGAGCGCGGAGACGGCGGCCACGGTCGTCGCGCTCATGGCGACGACGGGCATGTACGACGAGTCCGGCACGCACCTCCGGGAGACCGGCCTGCCCGCGAAGAGCGGCGTGAGCGGCGTGATCGTCGCCGTCGCCCCGCGCGTCGGAGGCCTCGCGGTCTTCGGGCCGCGGGTGAACGCGAAGGGCGGCTCGGTGCGGGGGCACCGCATGCTCCGCCAGCTGGCCCGGAGCCTCGACTGGCATTTCGCGCGCTGAGCGCCCGGGACGTGGCACTCAGCGCGTGGTGTGACGTCGAGGTGACGCGCGCCGGCCGCGGAGCTAGCGTTCCCTCGCCGGACCCGCGGGGTGCGCGTGCCGGCGTGGAGGATGGACATGCTCAGGAAGGCATGCGCGGCGCTGATGGTGCTCGCGCTCGTGGGGTGCGGGGACGACGACGGCGACCCCGAGGTCGACGCAGGACCGGTCACGGACGGAGGTCCGGGCGCCGACGCGGGTCCGCGCACGGGCTACGAGGCCACCATCGTGCGGACGACCTACGGCATCCCGCACGTCTCGGCGGACAACTGGGGCGACCTCGGCTTCGGCGCCGGCTACGCCTACGCGGAAGACAACTTCTGCGTGATCATGCGCGAGGTCATCGCGGCCCAGGGCGAGACGCTCCGCTGGTTCGGCGAGGAGGACGGCGACCTCGCGGGCGACGTCATCTACCGGTACATCAACACCGACGAGACCGTCCAAGAGGACTTCCTCGATGCGGCCTCCGAGGACCTCCAGGAGCTCCTCGAGGGCTACGCGGCCGGGCTCTCGGCCTATCTCGAGGACACGGGCGGCGCCGAGCTCGCCGAGGACGATCCCCGCGGCGATCCGGGCTGCCGCGGCGCCGACTGGGTCCGGCCGATCACGGCCCTCGACCTCGGCAAGGTCTACCGGAAGCTCATCGTGCGCGCGTCGACGGGCGCACTCCGGAGCCTCGTGCTCCTCGCCGAGCCGCCCATGATGGCGAGCGCCCGGGAGCCCGTGCTCGAGAGCACACCGGACTTTCATCGCGAGGCGCTGAACCTTCCGCCCCCCGAGGCCATGGGCTCGAACGCCTACGCGATCGGTGGCGACGCCTCGCAGACGGGCCGGGGCATCCTCCTCGGCAACCCGCACTTCCCCTGGCGCGGCTCCCTGCGCTGGTACGTCCAGCACCTCACGGTGGAGGGCGATTACGACGTGATGGGCGCCTCGCTCCAGGGGGTGCCGCTCGTGAACATCGGCTTCAACGAGGACCTCGCCTGGTCGCACACGGTCTCGACGGGCCAGCGCTTCACGTTCTACGCGCTCGAGCTCGACCCCGCGGACCCCTTCTCCTACCGCTTCGGCGACGAGATGCGGCGCATCGAGGCCGTCGACGTCCCCGTCGAGGTGCTCGAGCCGGACGGCTCCGTGACGACGCGGACCGAGACCATCTACACGAGCCACTACGGACCCATCGTCGAGCTCGGGCCGATCAACGACATCTTCGCGGGCTGGCCCAACTCGGCCGGGGAGGTCTTCACCTTCCGCGACGCGAACATCGACAACGCTCGGGCCCTCGATCAGTTCCTCTCGATGGGCCGGAGCAAGAGCATCGACGAGCTCGAGGACGCGCTTCGCCTCGTCGGCCTGCCCTGGGTCAACACCATCGCCGCCGACCGCGAGGGCAACGCCTTCTACGGCGACGTGACCGTCGTCCCGGGCGTCGAGGAGGGGGACTTCGCGGGCTGCGTGACGTCGCCCTCGGTGCGCCTCTTGAACCTGAACGGCTCGGCGGCGCTCGATGGCTCGAACCCGGACTGCGCGTGGAACGCCGGCACGGACGCGCCGGACGACATCCTGGGCTTCGACCGGCTGCCGCGGCTCCGCACGCGGAGCTACGTGAGCAACTCGAACGATAGCTACTGGCTGAGTAATCCCGACAACCTGCTCACGGGCTTCTCGCCGCTGATCGGCCTCGAGGAGGTCGAGCAGTCGCTCCGCACGCGGCTCGGCTTCGTGAAGGCCGAAGAGCGGCTGGCGGGCACGGACGGGCTCGGCGAGGCCGGGTTCACCGTCGAGAACCTTCAGGAGTCGATGTACGCGAACCGCGACCTGGCCTGGGAGCTGGCCGGCGAGGACGTGCTCGCCCTCTGCGACGCGACCGAGGCCTGGGACGCCGCGGAGTGCGACGGCGAGGCGATCAGCGAAAGCCCCACGGAGGCCGCGTCGGCCTGCGGCATCCTCCGCGCCTGGGACGGCCTCTACGAGACGACGAGCGTCGGCGCCGGGCTCTGGAACGAGGTCTGGCTGCGCCTGCGCCGGACGGACGGCCTCTGGGCGACGCCCTTCGACGCGACCGATCCCGTGAACACGCCGCGGGACCTCGACGAAGAGGACGCGGACGTCGCGAACGCCGTGCGCTGCGCCCTCGGCGCGTCCGTGGACTTCCTCGTGGACGAGGGCATCCCCCTCGACCGGCCCTGGGGCGAGGTCCAGTTCCGCCCCATCGAGGGCGGGGATCCGATTCCCATCCACGGCGGGAGCGGGCGCTCGACCTTCAGCGTCATCAGCTCGCGCTTCGTCGAGGGCGAGGGCTACAGCGACATCCCGACGGGGAACTCCTACATCCAGACGGTCACCTGGACCGACGATCCGGACTGCCCGGACGCCTACAACGTCCTGACCTACTCGCAGTCGACGAACCCGAGCTCCCCGCACTACGCGGACCAGACGCGGCTCTACGCGGACGAGACGTGGAACGACGTGCCGTATTGCGCGGCGGACGTCGCGGCGGAGGAGATCTCGCGGAAGACGGTCTCCGTCTCGCTCACGGACTGAGCCCCTCGGCGTGATGGCGTAGGCTGCGCGCCGTGAAGGCCCGAATGCCCCCGGGGTGGGTCCGGCTGCCCGAGCCGGCCGAGGCGGTGCTCATCCGCCGGCTCCTGCTCGCCGCGCCCGCGCGGGGGCCCCTCCGGGCGCGCTCCACGGAGCTGCGGGTACGGCCGCTCCACTGCATTCGCGGGGAGGCCGTGCTCGTGCGCGGCGTGGACCACGGCTCGCGCCCGCCGCGGGAGCTCCGCTGGCTGGACGTCGACGGGGAGGCGCTCGCCCTACCGCGCGCCTTCGCCGGGCTGGGCTCCACGCTCCCCCTGACGCTCGAGAGCGCCGTGGCGCGCGCCGACTGGATCCGGGTGGCGGGCGCCGCGGAGCCCGACCTGCTCGGGGGCGTCGTCGTCGAGAGCGGTGGGGAGCTCCGCTTCCATCGGCGCCCCACGCCGAGCGAGCACGCCATGGCGACGGCCCTCCCGGCCCCCATCGCCGAGGACGGGGACGGGGCCGTGGTGGTCGTGGCCTCCCTGGGGCGCGTCGCGCGGGTGCGCGTTCGCGTCGCGCCGGACGGCGCCCTCGAGGTCGGCCCCGCCGAGACGCTCTTCGAGGGGCCGGTCTGTCGCCGGCCGTGGGTGCATTGATGGGGAGCGCGCCGCCCGAGGACCGCGTGACCGGCCCGCCGAGCTTCGTGCCCGTGCCCGAGCGCCCGGACACCTATGCGCTCCTCCGCCTCCGCTGGGGCTTCGGCCCCGAGGCGCTTCGGGACGCGACGGATGTGCTGCGCGCGTCGGCGCTCGGCGCGCAGGTGCTGGAAGGCATCGCGCTCGGGGACGTCTGGCTCGGCGACCTCGCCGAGGACGACCCGAGCTACGGCTTCTACCTCAGCGCCGACCGCGTCGTCCGGACGCGCACGCGCGACTTCTGGCAGGCCCTCCGGACCCTCGCGCACGAGGGGCGCCACGCGGTGCAGGACGGGCTCGGGCTCAGCACGATCCTCGAGTTTCACGAGCCCGGGACGCTCCTGCCCTGGGACGCGCGCGGCTACCTGCTCCTGAACCGCGCGCTCGAGGCCGACGCCGACGCCTGGTCCGTCGCCGCCAGCCACCAGCTCGCCGAGGCCGGACGCCCCGAGGCCTGGAAGACGCTCGAGGCCCACCCGGAGTTCGGCGGCCTCGCCGAGGCCTACGCCAAGGCCCGCCCCGACGGGATGATCGCCGCCATGGGCGCCGCCTACGACGCCTGGTATGACCTCGGCCGGGACCACGGCTACGACACCTACCTGCTCGGCTGGCTGGAGCGGCTCCGGGAGAAGTCCGAGGACGCCGGCCACGAAGGTCCCGTCGGCGCCGCGAAGGCCCTCGACGATGCGGCGCTCCAGCGCCTCGGCTGGCTGCCCGAGGGCCGCTCCTACCTCGCCGACCGGACGCTCGACGAGGGGCGCTACGCGGCGATGGCGCCGGACGTCGAGGCGCGCCTCGCCGAGCTCGTGGCGCCCTGAACGATCGCAGGTAGCGCCAGGGCGAGTCGGCGGTCTATGGGATCGCAGGCCGGACGATCCGGCGCGACCCGGAGGACACCATGGGACTTCGCATCAACGACGTGGCACCGAACTTCACCGCCGAGACCACCGCCGGCACGCTCACCCTTCACGACTGGATCGGCGACGGCTACGCCGTGCTCTTCTCGCATCCGAAGGACTTCACGCCGATCTGCACCACGGAGTTCGGCGCCGTCGCGCGCCTCGCGGGCGAGTTCGAGAAGCGGAGCACGAAGGTGATGGGCATCAGCGTCGATAGCGTCGACGACCACCAGAAGTGGAAGAAGGACATCGAGGCCTTCGCGGGCGCGCCGGCGAACTTCCCCATCGCCGACGACTCCTCCCTCGCCATCGCCAAGGCCTTCGACATGCTCCCGGCCGAGGCCTACCTTCCGGATGGGCGGACGGCGGCCGACAGCGCGACGGTGCGGACGGTGTTCATCATCGGGCCGGACAAGAAGATCCGCCTGACCATGACCTACCCGATGGTCGTCGGACGGAACTTCGCGGAGATCCTCCGCGCCCTCGACGCGGTGCAGCTCACGGACGCGAACCCGCTGGCGACGCCGGCGAACTGGGCCGTCGGGCAGGACATCGTCGTGAGCCCGAAGCTCGACGACGCCAAGGCGAAGGAGACCTTCGGGGAGCTCGACGTGAAGCTCCCCTACCTCCGCTTCGCCAAGTCCCCGAGCTGAGCGTCGCCCCCCGCGGGGCGAAAGGGTGCCCAGAGGTGCCCGAAGAAGCCCCGCGGGTAGCGCTCGACGCCGGCGAAACCGAGCTCGAGTGCGGCGTCGTCCCGGGGCCAGTGGGCGGTCCCGAAGAGGTGATCCCACACGCTGAGCGTGAGCCCGAAGTTCACGCCGCCGTGGGCCGACATGCGCTCCTCGGGCAGGTCCTTCGCGTGATGCCAGAGGTGCATGCGGGAGCTGTTCAGCACGTAGCGGAGCGGGCCGAGCGGGAGGCTCACGTTCGCGTGGTTCAGGTGCCCTACGAGCAGCGAGAAGGCGTGCACCACGAAGAAATCTCCGGGGCCGAAGCCGACGAGCGCGAGGGGCGCGTACTCGAGGCTCCGGTACACGACGGTCTCCATGGGGTGGTAGCGAAGGTGCGCCGCGAAGCCCATCTCGCGCACCGAGTGATGCACCTCGTGGAAGCGCCAGAGCCAGGGCACCCGGTGCAGCAGCCGGTGGATGCCGTAGTGCACGAGGTCCCGCAGCACGAAGAGCAGGACGAGCTGCACCCCGTGCGGAAGGCCCGAGACGTCGACGAGCGCGCCCGCGAGCCCGAGGCTCCGGCGCGCGTCCATCACGAGCGCCGCCGCCACGTCGCTCAGGGCCACGTAGCCGAGCAGGCCGAAGCCGAAGAAGTTGAAGACCATGTAGAAGGCGTCGAGGCCGAAGTCCTCGCGCCAGAGCGCCTGGTCGCGGCGCCAGGGCCGGATCCGCTCGAGGAAGAAGGCGAAGGCGCTCACCGCGACGAGCAGCGACGCGTAGCTCCCCCACCCGAGCTCCGTGAGGTCGCTGGCCACCCAGCGCGCGTAGCCGACGAAGCTCTCCTGCGCGGTGGTCCAGAGGTCCGTCGAGGGTTCGCCGAGCATGGGATGCGTAGCCTGGGGTCTCGCCGCCGCCCTGGCGACCTGCCCGCGACGTACGCACGCGCCGCGGGAACGCTACGGCTCGCGAGGCTGTGGCAGCATCCGCGCATGCGCTTTCCCGCCCGCCTCGCGCCCCTCGCCCTCCTGCTCGCCGCCTGCGGTGGCGCGACCGCGTCCGCGCCCGCCCCCGTGGCGCCCGTGACCGTGGCCACCCTCGAGGTCCCGCCGGACAAGGCCGTCGTGCCGCCGGAGGTGCGGCTCATCAGCGCGGGGGAGGCGCCGCACGCGCCCCTTCGCTTCCGGCCGGAGAAGGGCCTGACGCAGAGGCTCCGCATGGAGATGGACATGACCATGGAGACGCAGGTCGTCGGCGGCTTCCCGCAGCGCATCGAGGCGCCCACGACGACGTCGGTGCTCCGGCAGGCCGTCACGGACGTCGCGGCGGACGGCACCTTCCGCCTCGAGTTCGGCATCGAGAGCATCGAGGTCGGCGGGGACGGGCCCCTTCGCGCAGCCATGATCGAGGCGCTCGAGCCGCTCACCACGATGCAAGGCTGGTCCATCGGCGACGCGCGCGGGCGCGTCCTCGGCCTCGACTTCCGGCTCGCCGGGGACGTGCCGGCGACGGCGCAGCAATCCCTCGACTCGATCCGCGATGCGCTTCGGCAGATGCTCCCCTCGCTGCCGGAGGAGCCCGTGGGCGTCGGCGCCGAGTGGGAGGTCGTGCAGCCCTTCGTGACCTCCGCCCTCACCTTCGAGCAGACCGCGCGCTTTCGCCTGCTGCGCCGCGAGGGTGACCGCGTCGAGCTCGCCGTCACCATCGCGCAGCGCGCCGAGCCGCAGCCGCTCCAGAGCCCCCAGCCCGGCATGAGCGTGCGCCTCGAGAGCTTCCAGGGCGGCGGCGAGGCCACCACCGCCTACGAACTCGGCGGGCGTTTCCTTCGGAGCGAAACGCACGTGCTCATCGAGATGCAGTCCGTGGTCAGCGCCGGCGCGCAGACCGCCCAATCGCAGGTGCGCATGGAGACCAACGCCCGCGTCCAGGAGATGTAGCAGGTCGCCGCTCAGCGCCGGACGCGGGCGAGGCCGCCGCGGGTCGCGACCCAGACGTCCTCTCCGGCGGGGAGCACGTCGGTGACGTCGTCGCTCGGAAGGCCCTCGGCCGTCGTGAGCCGGGTCCATGCGCCGCGGCGACCGATGAGGAGCCCGCGCTCCATGGTGCCGACGTAGAGGCGCCCGCCGAGCACGCGGAGCGCGTGCGGGTTCACCCAGCCCGCCGGGAGGGACGCGCCCTCGCGCTCCGGGAGGAGCCCACCGCCCGCGCGCTGCCAGGCGAGGCCCCCGTGGTAGGTGCCGGCGACGACGCGCCCTCCGACCGTCGCGAGGGCCGTGACCCAGTCGACGGGGAGGTCGCCGCTGGAGACCGTGAAGCGCTCGAAGGCCGGGCCGCCGTCCTGCGAGGTGTCCCGCGGATCGAAGGCGAAGAGGCCGTGCAGGCTGCCCACCCAGACGCGCCCGGTGGCGTCGCGCGTGACGGCGTGGAGCTGCATCACGGGGAAGCGATCGTCGCCGCCCCAGCTCTCCCAGCGACCGCTGGGATCGCGATGCGCGAGGAGGCGCGCGCTCGTCACCCAGAGCCCGCCCTCGGCGTCGACGTGGAGCGAGGTGACGTGCACGCGCCCGGGCGCTTCGGGGTCTTCGACGCGGGAGAAGACGCGGCCGTCGTGGACGTGGAGGCCGCGATCGGTGGCGATCCAGAGCCGCTCCCCTCCGCTCCGCGTGACGGCCAGGTCGTTGATGCGCCCGTCGACGTGCCAGCGCTCGCTCGCCCGGGTCTCTGCCCGCACGGCGCCGCCCCGGAGCGTCGCGAGGCCGCCGGAGAAGGTGCCGATCCACACCCGCCCGAAGGCGCGTTCGAGCGAGGTCACGTCCGGGCTCGGGAGGGCCCCGACGTGGAGCTCGTCGAACCCGGAGGCGGTGACCCGCCGCGCTCCGTCCGCGAAGCCCGCCACGGCCCCCTCCCCGGTCTCGGCGAGCGCCAGGGGCCGGAGCCCGGCCGCACCGATGCGCCGCGCCTGGCCGCCCTCGAGGCGGTAGACGCCCGCGCCGTAAGCCGCGACGAGGCGATGCTCGCCGAGGGCCCGGACCGCGCGGAGGTCGCGGATGGGGAGCCGCGCGGCCGCCGGATCCGTTCGGAAGCGGAGCTGCGCGGCGCGCACGTCCTCGCCGGCGCGGACGACACCGAGGCCATCGAGGGTCGCGGCGAGCACCTCCGGGCCGTCGGCCTCGAGCCCCCAGACGTGATCGTCCGGGAGCCCGCTCCGCTCGGTCAGCCGGCCGAGGAGCGTGCCGTCCACGGCGACGCGGAGCACGCCCGCGCCGGCGCTCGCGACCCAGAGCTCCTCCCTCTCCCCGACGCGCACGACGCGGAGGTCCGTGAGCCGACGCCGGGCGTGGCTCCGGCCGAGCACGACGCGCTCGCTCGCCTCGTCGGCCAGGCGCACGAGGCCGCCCCCGAAGCTCGCGAGCCAGGTCGCGCCGCCGAAGCTCAGAGCCCGGCGCACGCGCCGCTCGGGGCGCCGCTCGCGCACCTCGAGGGTCCCCGCGTCGAGGCGCGCCGTCCCCTCGACGCCACCCACCCAGAGCGCGTCGCCAACCAGGCTCACGGAGCGCAGGCGCGCGCCCGGGAGACCGGCCGTGAGCAGGCGCGTGTCGCCGCCCTCGCGGACCACGAGGCCCCCGTCCGTGGCAAAGAGGAGGCGCGCTGGATGGTCTGGCCCCGAGGGCTGGTGGACGACGTCGTGCACGGTGCCCGTCGCCGTGAGGACCTCGACCACCTGCAGGGGCGCGGGCGCGTCCTGCGCGCGAAGGGGCGCCGCGATGAGCGCGATGAGCGCGACGAGGGCGCCGCGGCTGGCGTGCCCAGGGCTCATCGCGCCACCTCGAAGCGGAAGCTCTGGGTGCGCACGTTAGCGGCCAGGTCCGCCACCGTGACCTCGAGCTCGAGCTCACCCGCATCGGCGGGCAAGGCGAGCTCCGTCTCCCACACGCCCGGGCCGGCGACGTGGAGGTCGAGGACCTCGCTCGCGTTGGCCGCCGCGAGCGGCTCCGGGAGGGCCACCTGCACCCGGCGCGCGTCGTTCAGGAGCTGGGCGCGCGCGTCCTCGAGGAAGGCCCGCCCGCGGCCCACCTGCGCGAGGTCGTGCTCGGTGAGGATCTGGCTGGCCCGGAGCGTGACGGTGGCGCCGGCGAGCGGCTCACCGACGAGCTCGAGGGTGAGCGTCGGCGCCGCGGCGTCGACCGTGTACCAGAGCCTCAGTCGCTCGGCGCGGCCGTTCGCGTGGGCGACGAGGACCTCGATGGGATAGGTCCCCTCCTCGGCGTCGGCGGGGATGAGGAAGCGCGCCGTCCACATGCCGAGCTCGGGCTCGTAGGCCGCGTCGAGGGTCTCGCCGAAGGGGAGCACGATGGTCACGGCGCGGGCGTCGGGCGGCGCGGGCACGCGGATCTCCGGGTCGCCGGGGAGCGAGCGCGCCGGGCTGATGGTGGCGCGCTCCGCCTCCGGCTCCCGGCGCCGCTCCTCGACGGCGACGAAGCTCGTGAAGGGCGTGACGAGCCGATGCGCGAGGCCAAGCTCGGTGATCTCCTCGATGAGCGCGGGATCGTCCCGCAGCGTGAGCTCGTTCATGCGGTCGCGGACCGCAGCCCGCGCCCAGAGGCTCTCGTGCCCCGCGAGGGAGAGCGCCGTCTCCCGCTCGGGGAGATGGACGGCAAAGGCGCGCTCGTAGCGGCGCCCGTTCAGCGTGCCGCGGACGCGGACGCGCGCCGTCCCGCCTTCGCCGTAGCGGGCGTGAAGGACGAGGGGGCGACCGGCGAAGAGGTCGGGCGTGCGGCGCGGGTGCACACCCATGACGTCGAGGCCGCCCCAGTCGATCTCCACGTCGGTGAAGACCGGCCGATCGATCAGCGTCGCGAAGCGGGCCGCGACCTCGCCCGGGGCGTCGCCGAGGCTCGCGGAGACGGCCTGGCCGCGGCCGATCTCCGCCGCCCGGTGGAGGAGGAAGCGGTTCTGCGCGGCGCCGACGCCGAGGGCGTAGAAGCGGCTCCGGCCGAGGCCGCCGGCAACGCTGCGGAGCACGTCCGCCTCAGCGCCGAAGTAGCCATCGCTCAGGAGCACGACCATCGGGAGGTGCGAAGCCGGGGCCTCGGCCTGCTCGCGGAGGGCCCGCTCGAGGGCCGGGACCATGGCCGTGGCGCCGACGGCCCGGACCTCGTCGAGGAAAGCCTCCGCGTCCCGGGAGAGCGCGTCGTCGCGGGCGGCCGGCGCGTCCCGGAGCGCCTCCACGCCATCGCTGAAGCTCAGGACGTTGAACCGATCGTCCGGACGGAGCCCGGCGAGCACGCGGCGCAGCACGGCCTTCGCCTGGGCCATGGCGGGCCCGCGCATGGAGCTCGAGCGGTCGAGGACGAAGGTGAGGGAGCGGGGCTGGGGCGGCACGTCCCCCGTGGCCGGGGGCTGCACGAGGAGGCTCAGGTAGCCCTGGGGACCGGGATCGCGGAGCGGCGTCGCGGGGCCGCGGTAGGCGAGCACCGTGGCCTCGGGCATGTCCCCGCCGACGGCATAGCGGAGGACGAAGTCCCGGCTGGCCGCCTCCGCGTCACCCCGGAGCGTGACCGTGGCGTCCGCGTCGCCGCGGCGCACGTCCACCGCGTGGCTCGGCGACGTCAGCGCGCGGAGGGGCAGCCCCGGCGCAACGTGGACCCGGAGATCGACGGCGTCGGCGCGGCGCCGCTCGCCCTCCTCGGGGAGGACGGCCCCCGGGGCGCCCGGGTCGAAGGCCGGGGGCGCGCTCATGGGGAAGACGAGCTCGTAGGCCGCCCCCTCGTCGCCCTCGGCATAGGGCAACGGCTGCACGTATTGGAGCTTCACCTCGATGGTCTCCCCGGGGCCGACGTTGGCCACGCGCTGCACGAAGAGGTTCGGCCGCGACTGCTCGAGGAGCGCCGCGCGGCGGCCGCTGGCGCGCGCTTCGGCGTACTCGCGCCGGGCTTGCTGGCGGCGACGGATCTGCGCGCGCACGACGCGCTCGCCGACGTGCATCTCCATGTCGTCGACGGCCGCGCTCTCCGGGAGCGGGAAGAGGTAGACGGCCTCGAGGGCGCGGTCGTGCGGGTTCGAGAAGGACTGGGTGACCTGCACCGTGGCGACGAAGCCGCTGATCTCCGCCTTGACGCGCGTGCCGACGAGGGGGAGCTCGGGCCGCGTGTCGCCGGCGTCCGCGGCGTCGCCCTCGACCTTGCCGGCGGCCTCTTCGGCGTCGCCCTCGCGCGCCTCGAACTGCGCCACGCGGAGGGTCCCCCGCTCGGGCACCGCCCGCGCTGCCCGGGCCGCGTCGCTCTCCGCGCCGGCGCCTTCGACGAGGCCCGAGTGCTGGGCGTTGCCGCCCCACATGTGCCAGCCGTCGAGCTGGGCGTCGCCGACCTCGAGGCCGATGAGGTTGCCGGCCCCCGTCGCGACGTAGACCCAGCCCTGGGCGACGATGGGCTGGAAGACCACGGGCTCGCCCACGTCGTAGGCGCGGATGGTCATGCCCGTGTCGATATCGCTGAAGTAGAGGTGCCCCTCGAGGGTGCCGTAGACGAGCACGTTGCCGACCACCGCCGGCGGGCTCACGGCCTGGGCGCCCTCGGCGCCGCCGTAGGTCCGCTTCCACACGATCTCGCCCGTCGCGATGTCCCGGGCGCGGAGCTCGGGACCGATGGCGAGGTAGGCGCGACCGTCCGCGACGGCCGGCGTCGCGCCCTGGAAGGCCCAGCCGCTCGCCACGTTGCGGAGACCGAGGTGATCCCCGTGCGGCACCGAGCCCCAGGCGCCGGCCTGGCCCGAGGCGACCTGGCGGTCCCGGCTCCCGCCGTTCAGGTAGGGCGCGGGGACAGGCTCGGCCCGGCGCACGATGGCGCCGCTCCGGGCGTTGAGGACGACGGGCTCCTCGGTCGGACCGCTCGCGACGTCCCGGCGCCGCGTGAGGAGCACGCGCTCGCCACTGACCCAGAGCGCGCTGGTCGCGCCATGCTCCTTCCGCCAGAGCACGCGTCCGTCGCGGACGCGCACGCGGAAGGCCGTGCCGTCCATGGTGGCGAAGTAGGCGCTGTCGCCGCGCACCTGCGGCGCCTGGATCACGTCGGCGGGGATACCGACGTCCCAGACGGGCTGGCCGTCGCCGACCCGGAAGGCGCCGAAGCGATGGCCGCCGTTCGCCGGATAGGCGCTCAGGACCAGGTCGCCGCCGATGGCGGGCTGGCTCATGAGCGGGTCGCCGAGCCAGCGCTTCCAGAGGAGCGCGCCCGTGTCCACGTCGGCCACGAAGAGCGTGCAGCTCTCCGTGTTGAAGAGCACCCGGTCGCCGTCGATGATCGCTGCCGTCGGCCCGCCGTCCGGCGCGGCGAGGGACCAGGCGAGGTCGCCGCCGAAGGCGTCGAAGGCGAAGAAGCGATGGCTCGCGAAGCCGCCGCCGAGGAAGACCTTCCCGTCGGCGTAGGCCGGCGTCGTGAGCATCTGGGCCGAGGGGAGCGCCGTGATCCAGCCGCGCTTGTCGCCGTCGAAGGCGAAGCGCCGCGTCGCGCCGCGACCGGGGCGCGGGATGCGGAGCGGGCGCACCTGCATGCGCGTTCCGAGGCCCTCCCCGGGCTCCGTGTCGACGCCCCGGAGCGCGTCGCCGAGAAGCGCCTCGGCGGAGGGAGGCGCCGGGGCTTCACCGCCGACGGCCTCGAAGGTCGAGCGCTCGCTCGCGACCGGCGGGGCAGCCGTGGTCGCCTCGCCGGGCTGGCGCGCGCAGGCCTCGATGAGCGCGACGCCCAGCGCGGCGAGCGCCGCCAGGGTGAAGCGGAGCAGAAGCGCTCCCGTGGTCGTGGTTCGTCCCGTCCTCGTCATGTTGCCTCCCGGCGCGCGGCCAAGGAGGGCTTGCGCAAGGGACGTGCCGGGCGCCTCGGCGCCGCGATTCCCGTGCGAATTCCGAGGGGTTCAGGGTTGATCCGCTCGGGCGGTCCCCGCGGACGTCCTCGCTCGGCCACGGCGGTGCGTCCGACCGGCGACGGATCGCCCTCGGCGGGCCTTCGCGCGAACGCGGGGGCGGGCGACGTCGGGGTTTTTGGTGCGCGGAAGCGCGCGCGCCGCGATGGGCGTGCGGCGCTCGGCTAGCCCGGGGCGGTGCGTACCGTGCTCGTGGCGGGGCTCTTCGCGGCCACCTCGACGGCGGGCTGCCTCGACGGCGCGGCCGCCGCGGGAGGCCCGCGCGCCACGCTCCGGGCGGCCCCCGCGGAGCCCCGGGCGAAGCCCGACGCCCCGCCGG
>JBCDGX010000063.1:0-13870 GCA_038750805.1 Myxococcota bacterium | reverse complement strand
CGAGCGCGGACCCGTGCTTGCCCTCGCACGACGGGCAGGGCGTCGGCTCGGTCTCGGTCACGGCCCGCACGCCTCCATGAAGAGCAGGAGGAGAAGCCCGGCCACCAGGCACGCAAGCCCATAGAGGGGGAAGAGCATGTCGCCCATGCGAAGGGTCCGGTCGATGTGCGCGATCTGCTCGTCGATGTGAGCGATGCGCCGGTCCCTCTCAGACGGCTCGCTCATCGGCCCCTCCCGCCGAGGCGCAGCCCTGCGAGGCGGTTGACCTCGGTCTGCACCTTGCGGTTGCGGACCTCCTCGCTGGCCTCGATGGCGACCATGCGTCGCTCCAGCGTCTTGAGCTCCCGCGCCTCGGTGAGCACCGCCTGCGCTTCCAGCCGCCGGACGTGGCCGCTGTGGTGCTCGCGCACGGCCCACGCGACGCAGAGCATCGCCACGGCAAACGCGACCATGAAGCACAGCGCGAGCTGCCCGACCGCGATCACGGCGTCACCTCCCCGGGCATCGAGCACCCTCGGTCGCCGAAGCCGTTGATGACTCGCCACCGGCCACCCGCCGCGCCGCAGGCGTAGGCCGCTTCCTCCCGCATGCGCGTGTCCTCGCGCGCGGCACACGCTCCCTCGAGGGCGACGCATGCGCCGATGACGGCCAGGAAGGCGAGGACGTTCGACAGCGGCGGCGGCGTCACTTCATCCCCCGCACGAGCGCGTTCTCCGCCTGGACCGTGACCATCTCGCGGAGGTTCCACTTCTCGGTCTCGACCGGCACCAGGCCGGTGACGTCGTAGGTCTCCAGCCGCGAGCGCACGTCCATGGTGTTGAACCGCTTCGTCGCGATGCGGATCGCATGGACCCGCTCGCCCTCCGCGGCGGCGCGTTGTGGCTTCCGCCTCGCTCGCGCTGGCACCTCCGACGCTCCCGGCCCGTCCAGCAGGTCGTAGCCGGCGAACTTCGCGAGCCGCCCCACGACGGCCGCGTAGTCCTCCTGCGAGACGACGTCTTCCCCGTTGAGCTCCTGGAGGAGCACCACGAGGTCCGCCTTGTGGTCGCGCATCGCCTTCGAGGTCACGCGGCCTCCGTGTCGGTGAAGCCCACCGCGGCGCAGACGGCCTCGTAAGCGGGGCGGAGGGTCTCCGGGTCCCTCGGCGTGAGGTTCACCTGGCCGCCGCTCCGGAGCTCCAAGATCAGCCAGGACGCCCCCTCGTACGGCACCGACCGCTGCACGGACACCACCTGGTCCGGGCGCACCTGGGCGGCGCCCTCCCACTCCTCCTCGCCGAATACGAGCAGCCAGTCGCCCCCGCGTGCGTGTAGGAGTTCGTTCATCGCTTCAGCTCCGGGCGCCAGCCATCGGGCGGCTCCATCGAAGTCTCGGTGTCGAACTGGCCCCGGGCGTAGTTGATTTGCGGAAGCTGCAGCCAGCCATCAGGGCAGGCCGTGACGGGCACCATCTCGCAGATCTGCAGCTGGTCGACCTCGTCCGGGTCCAGGCCCAGAACCTCGGCCGCGAGTGCCTTCACCTTGTCGAGCGACTCGGCATAGAAGACCCATGCGTCTTCGCGGTAGACGCTTCGCCACGAGCGCCCAACGAAGAAGTTGCCGTAGGTGCGTTCCCGGCGCCTTTCCTCCCGCTCCATCGCCTCCGGCGGGAGTTCGAGCATGACGGCGTGGCCAAGCTTATCCCGTCGAGCCGCGTTGATCTGAACCCAGTACCTGCGCATTCCTTCGCCCATCAGTTCGCCCCTTCCACGAGCTCGACCTTCAGCTCGTCCGCATCGTCGAACTGCTCCCGCAGCATCGACCGAAGTTCCTCCATGGAGTTGGCCCGGATCTGGGCGCCGAACCGCTGCCCCCCAACCTCCATGAAGGTCACGCGATAGACGTTCATCGGAAGCGGCTCGCCGTCGGCGGGCTGCCCGAACTCCACGAATCCGTATCCCTCGTCCTTCATCCCACTCCTCCTCTGAGGATTGCCGAGGCCTCCTCGGTGGTCCCGGTGAAGTTCACCTGGGCGTTCTGTGCGTTCAGCGTCAGCGGCGAGCCCGCCTCCGGGTTAACCTTCCCGAGGCCGCGATCGAGCAGCTCACGGGCCGCCTCGAGCTTCACGTCGTCGGCCGTGGACTCGGCGTCGCAGAGCTTCTCCAGCGTCGTCAGGCCCTTGTCCGTGGCCCGGAGCAGGCGCAACCGGATGTCCTGCAGACGATGGTGGTGGAACCGGTCGATGGCCTGCTGGACGTCGGGGTCCTCGGCGTACCGCTGGATGGTCCGGCGGCTGACGTCGAGCTCCTTCGCGATGGCGGTGTTCGTCTCGCCGTCCAGCTTCAGCTCGATGTAGCGAGCCACGCGCTGGTCCCGCGTGTCGTTCGCCTCCTGCGGGTTGCCGCGGGCGAGGTTCGCGTCCGTGGGGCGCTGTGCCTTCTTGGCGCGGTCAGCCATCGCCGCTCCCGCCCGGCTCAGTCGTTTCCAAATTCGCAACAACTGCCTCGCCGGCGACCTCCGCGACGGTGGTTCCGAGCGCGGTCAGGATCTCGACGACCGCGTCCGCGATGCTGGTGCGCATTGCGCTGATGACCTCGTCCATCGTGTCGGCGACGACGACGAGGCTGAGGGGGTCGTAGGCGGCGACGTACTGCTCGCCGTCGCGCCAAACCTGGATGGTGACGCTCGGAGTGGCGCTAGCCATCGCCGCTCCCGGCTTGGCGGATCATGTCCAGGACCTCCCTGCGAAGGCTCCCGGGCTCGTCCTCGGCGCCGTCCAGTTCGGCACGGACGACCGCTTCGGCCATCGCCGCGAAGACGCACTGCAGCGCGTTGTAGATGACCCCGTAGGGCGGGTTGCCGCCGAGGGTCTGGTCGATGAGGTCCTCGAGGTGGTCGGCGAAGTCGGGGTCGTCGTGGGCTCGCGCCATCTCGACCTGAAGTCGGAGGGAGCGGAGGGCCTGCTCGCGGATGGACGGATCAGGGGAGGTGAGGTCTCGCATGCTCATGAGACCACTCCTACCGGGCCATACGACTCGGTGCACCCCGCGATGCCTTGCCCCGAATCAGAGGCGGCCGTGAGTTCGCTCGCCCTTCCGTCTTCCGTCAACGGGGGCGGGGGTTTCCCCCTCTCATCTCCCCCCACGCACGCGATACACGCGCACATCCCGTGGGGGGGTAGACATATAGACGTAAGGGGGGGGGAGGGGGTTCTATATATAGAAACGCGGGAGATCTGCGGACCCCATCCGTCAAATCCGGGCCTGACGTAGGTGGGTACGGAAGGTGACGTTTCGCGCTCGGCTGCTCGATACGTCACGCCGGCGCCTCCCCTGCGTCATCGCTTGCGTCAACGAGCCGGAGCTCGTGCCGGGGGCGACCGTCGGTCTCGTGAACGATCAGCGCCACGGTCCCCGACTCGAGGAGCTCCTCCAGTGCCTCGGCGCGCCTGCTCGCCGTCAGGGCCTGGGTCTTCCGCGACAGCTCGCGCCGAGTGAGGGCGCCGCCGGCTCCCTTGAGCTTGCGAACCAGGAGCTCCTTGGCGGTCTCATCCTCGCCAATGTGCTTCTGGAGGCCGGCGACCAGCTCGTGAAGGTCCAAGCGATCCTCCCGGGCGCACGCCTCGGCGAGGAGGCGGACGGCATCGCTCAGATTGGGGGCGCCGCTCTCCACCAGGCGACGGACCAGCGCAAGTGCGTCGAGCGAGTTCACAGCGCGTCTCGCTTCCTGCGCCAGCCGCCCAACTCGGCCTTGAACGCGGCCACGGGCTTCCCGGCAGGATCGTCTCGGCGGGCCTGGACCTGGGCGAAGGCCTCCCATTCGGCCAGCACGTCGAGGTCACTCATGCGCTGCCCCGCCGCGCCTCGCTGGAGCTCCTCGAGGCGCCGTCGACGAGCGTCGAAGAGGTCCCCGGCCACGCCCCGGCAGTCGTGGTGCCGGGCCCAGAGCTCCTGCATGCAGAGCCAGAGCGTCGCGGGGTGCCGGGACTCGGCGAGCCGCTGGAGCATCTCGGCCCTCCGGCGATTGCGCTCCGGCTCGTCCCGCCGCAGCTCGGCCGCCGTCATCGGCGGGAACAACCCCACCGTCGCGCGCTGCTGCGGTTCATGTGGTGGTTCAGGTGGTGTCTCCTTGGGTGACACCGGTGACGTCCCTGGGGTGACACGGGTGACGCCCCCCGGGTGACACGTCTGACGTCCCGACTGCTCGTTCCGGGTGTCACGGGTGTCGTCCCCACCCGCGGGCGAGCCGAGCTCCAGGAAGCAGGCTCGCTGCCGAACTCGGGTCCCCTGGCGGAGGTCCTCGCGGCGGATGAACCCGAAGTCCTCGAGGGTCTCCTTGTGCCGCTGCACGGATCGCGGCGACATGCCGAGCTCCTCGGCCATCTTCGCGTTGGTGACCCAGCAGCCCCGGCCGCCGTGGTCGCGGTCGGCGATGGCGACGTAGACCGCCATGGGCCCGGCTCCGAGCTCGCGGCAGACGCGGCGCGCGACCGCCATGGGGTGCTCGGTTGCGACCACCTTGCGGTCCTCCAGTCGGATGACGGCGCCCATCAGAGCGTCCCTCCGCTCGACCCGTCGTCGAAGGCGTCGCGCTCGACGGCGGTGAGGGCGCGGACGGTGCCTGCGCCGCCACGGTCGACGCGGAACATGTCGCCCACAGCGTCGTTCTTGTACTTGTCGGCGATACCGAAGGTGGCACCGTCTCTATCGGGCTTCCAGAGGAGGATGATGGCCTCGCTCATGTTCTCTAGATCTCCGGTTCCCTTGAGGTCCCAGCGCGTCGGGATACGGCGCTTCTTCTCACTCGGGCGCGAGAGCTGCGAGAGCATCACCACCGGAACTCCGAGCCGCTTCGCCGCGCTCTTCACGGAACGGGCGGCGTTCGCGAGGAAGCGGACGCGGGAGGGCGCGTTCTCGGGCTCCGCGGCTTCCTGGAGGTAGTCGACCACCACGAGGTCGGCGCCGCGCCTCACGACGTCGCGCATCCCGTCGAGGATGGAGCCCACCCCGTTGTCGTTGAGGTGCTGGAAGATGCTCCGCTCGGCGTCTAGGTCGACCTCCGACTCGAAGTCGGAGTAGGCCGCGAAGGCCTCGCGCATCTCGCGGCGGTTCAGGAACGAGTAGTGGATGCGGGAGCCGATCCACCGGTTCGCCCAGATGTCCGCACGATCCTCGAGGGACACCACGGCCGGGACTCCGCCCGCCTTCTCCCACTGCTCCATGAGCCAGAGCGCGAGCGTGCTCTTGCCCGTGCCCGTGTCGCCGCCGATGGTCGTGAACATCCCCGGCAGCAGGTGGCCCGCGAGAGGGTTCAGCGGCCCGAGCTCGACATGGCGGGCTCGGGAGTCGTCGCCCTTGACCATCGTCTCGAGGAGCCTCTCCACGGCCTCCTTCACGGTGAACGTCTCGAAGACCGGGACGTCGTCCCTCAGCTGCCGCTCCAGGGCGCGCTCCATCATCTGGCGGGCGCCGGCCGCGTCGCCCTCGGCGAAGGCGTGGCGGAGCTTCTCGGCGAACTGCACGCCCCGCCGGCGCTTCGCCTTCTCGGCGACCTCTGCCCACGCGAGGCTGGGCACGAAGTCGTCGGGGATGGCGTGCCGAACCAGCACGTCGAGCGTCCGCGACTCCCCGGACTTCCCGGCTGCGAGGATCCGCCGGCGGAGGACCTCGGGGGTGGGGGCGTCGCCCATCGCCGCGAGATCGACGACCATGCGGTGCGCGGCCTCGGCGAAGTCCTTCGGGCGAAGGCTGGCGATGAGCTCCTCGTCGCCGCCGACCTGGACCAGCCAGGCGACCAGATGGCGCTCGACCATCAGGGAGGTGAGCGGGTCGGTCATACCGGCGCCGCCTCCATGCCCGCGTCCATTTCGGACATCGGGCGGTCCGCGATGGACACGTCGTACGCCTCCTCGCGGTAGGTCCGCTCCCAGACGATGTCTTCGCGGCGGGCGCGCCGGAGGGACTCGGCGATCTCCTCCGCGTAGCGGTCACCGGCGCGGTCACGGTCGGTGGCGACCTCGAGGGTCCAGCCGAGCGGCAGCGCCTCGGAGAGCGCGTCGCTCCAGCCCCCGGCGCGCACTCCGATCACCGGCTGCCCATGCTGGGCGTCGAAGAGCCAGTCCCGCTCTCCCTCCCGGACGATGCAGGTCGACCACATCGACCGGCCCCCGATGGCGGAGCGTGCCGCGGCGTTCGCGAGCACGAGGCCCTTCGTGGTGTGGCCCGCGGGGACGGTGCTCTTGAGGCGCCCCCCTCCGCCCATCGGCGCCGACTCAGGGTCGAGGCAGCGCGCGACGAAGCTCCGGGCGTGCATCGTGGCGTCCCGGAGGGGGAAGAGGATCTCGAAGGCGTCGCGGCCCCAGAGCTTGCCCCGGCAGCGGGCCCAACTCGGGCCGATGTAGCCCGGCGGCAGGACGCGGATTTCGCGGTCGACGCTCGCAGCATCGACGCCCCAGCCCTCGAGCACCGCGGCCGCAGCCATCGAAGGGCGGGCGCCGGCGCGCCACATCTCCCGAAGGTGCCGGTCCGGCGGGTACGTGGGCTCCGGCGCGATGTAGGGAGCGATCGGCGTCAGGGGCGGCAGATCGCGGCGCCCTCCCCTCTCGACGCCCGCCATACGGCCGAGCTCGTCGAAGAGGTCCTTCAGCTCCGCGGGTGACGGCGGCGCGGCGTTGGGCCCGTGGCGACGGTCGTGCAGCCAGTCCGGAGGCCCGCCCCCGGCGCCGCAGCTCTGGCAGTTCCAGGCGAGCGACTCGGTGTCGACGCTCAGGCTCTCGGGGTTCTTGCCGCCATGGATGGGGCACCGCGCGCGCCAGTTGCGGCCACGGCGGCGGGACCACTTCACGCCCTCGAACACGAGGGGCGCGTTCAGGCGCGGCCGGACCTCGGAGCGGTACCAGTCCACCTACGTCTCCTCCGGCGTGAGGCGCAGGACGATGTGGAAGATCAGATAGTCGCCATCCAACTCAGGCTTGAGGAAGAGGCGCCGACCGTCCTTCAGGGTGATGGTCAAGCACTCGGGATCGGCCTCGTGGTCGAGCACCGCCTTCGCGATGACCGCGCCCTCCAGCTCGCTGAGGTCCATCGACGGTTCACCCATCGCCGTCTCCCCCCCGCAGCGCTCGGCGGGCGCGCTCAAGCTCGACCATGGCCTGGCGGGCGTGCGCGGAGGCCTCGCCCGGGAGCCGGCGCGAGAGCTGCCCGATGCGCTCGAAGAGGTGATCGAGCTCCATCGCGGGGTCCACGCGGACGACGTGGCGCATCGCCTCCACGAGCGGGTTCCGGCGGTGGTCGGCGGGCCCGAGCACGCGGGACGGCTCGCTCCGGTAGTCGGGCGACCACGACACGTGCCCCGTCACTCGTCCCCCCGCACGAACCCGAGGAAGGCTCGGAGCGTGTGGACCCAGACGCAGTCCGCGAGGTCCGCGTGGACCTTCGCGTGCATGGGCTTCCACCCGCCCCCTATGAGGTGCGCGCCATCCGGCGTCTGCGAGATGAACTCAGCCGCCTGGCGCTCCAGCTCGCGCGCCCCCTGCGCGCTGCAGGGGATACCGAAGAGGTCGTTCATCGGACGGGCGGCGGGTCCTGAAGGGTGAGGAAGAGGTCGCTAGCGAACCCCTCCAGGTCGCCGCCGCGCGTCCGTTCGACACCCGTCAGGACATCCGTGATGGCGCGGTACACGCGCGCTTGCGGGAAGGCCTTCACGCCGTCGCGAGCGGCCTGCATCACGTCGACCTGGAGATGCACGAGGTCGCGCACCACCTCCTCGAAGCACGCTCCCGGCCCAGTCTCGTCGACCTTGGGGTCGTAGTGCCGCAGAAGGCGGCTCCCGGCCTCAAGCGAGATCTGCCCCGTCGCCATCGCCTTCGACAGGTGCAGGAGGATCTCGAGCTCCGGCCCGCGGCGAGCGCCCTCCGTCTGTCGAAGAGCGACATGCGTGATGGCCACTGCGAAGGTGAGGCACGCGACCGCCGGCCCGTGCGCATCGAAGAGATCGCGCACCTGGCGAGCGCACTCGACGTCGAGGCCGCGCGTCGCCGCCGTCAACTTCAGCAGCATCTCCGGCGAGTGATCGCCCCCGGTGAGCTTCTGCTGAAAGAGGACGTTGCGCGCATAGTCCGCCGGGTCCATCGCGACGTCGAATCGCATCTCCGCGAGCACGACGTCGCGCATCAGTTCCCGGGCCTTGGCGGCCGGGAGCACGCGGCCCGTCATCTTCTGGAAGAGAATCCGAGCCATCTCCAGGTCGACGTCCTCGAAGAGAAGCTCGCCCGTCATGTAACGGGACTTGTCGACGTCCTGGCGGTCGGCGAGCACCTCCTTCATCGAGGCGGCGCGGTCCTCCATCTCGCGGGCTTCTTCCATGATCTCGTCCATTGTGCCGAGGTAGGCGTGGCCGTTCTGAAGCGGCACGGCGGGGTCAGTCACAGTCATGTCTCAATCCTCCTTACCGGCGGCGACCGGGTAGTCTTCTGGCGCGGTTTCCATCGCGTCGTAGGTGTCACAGGCGGCCGCGAAGAGCGCGAGCCACGCCACGACGAGGAGCGCCCAGAGCAGGGCCTCATCGCTGGATTCGGGGCCTTCCGGTGACGCGACAATCACGTCATCCTCCGGGACATCTCCGCCTCGGCGTGGCGACCAAGCGCGGCGTGCGCGCGGGAGGCTTCCTCCGCTTCCTTGTGGATGCGGCGCAGCTCCTCGTTGGAGAGCTCGCCGTCCGCGAGTGCGGCGGCGAGGGCCTCGGTGGACTCCGAGGACTCACGCATCACGTGGACGAGGAGCGCCGGCGCGCTGTTCTCCATGCCGCCCCCTCGAGGGCGGGCGATCACCTCGTAGCCCATGCGGTGCGCCAGCTCGCGGAGCAGCGCGAGCCCCACGGCCTTCGGCATCGCCTCGACGTCGGGGAGCTGCACCTGGGACGGCTCCTCCGTGTCGGTCCACTTCTGGACCTGCTGCTTGCGCGCGCCGACCAGCCGACCGACGAGGGCCTGGGAGACCTGGGCTCCCGCGAAGGCCTCATGCAGGAAGCCGGACCAGTAGGCGCGCCGCTGCTCGCGACGCTGCCGGGCCGTCTGCGCAGGGGTCACGCGGCCCTCCCCGACCCGGTGCGGCCCGTGGGGGCGTTGCCTACCGTACGATGGCCGGCATGAACCGATTCATCTGCACCCTTGTCCTGCTGGCCGCGGCTTGCGGCGATAACGACTTCGAGTGCCCGCTGCCGGGCGAACTCGCCGACGACTACGACGCCGTTGCCGTGTTCGCGCGCGACTGCGATGGGGAGCTCGAGATAGGCGAGCGCTCGACGATCCTCTACATCGACCCGCGTGGGGGCGGCGGGGACGACCCCGCATGCATCACCATCCAGGACGAGTTTGACCGGCTCTCGTGCACCCTGAGCCGCGCATACACCTGCGACGAAACGGTGCTCGGGGTGCCCATCGACTCGGTTCTGACCGTCTCGTGGTTCAACGAGGACGAGGCGGAGTACGAGGTCCGCACGACGCCGACGGACGGGCCGAATCGAGGGTGCACCGTCAGGCAGGTGCTCGACCTGACGCGCCTGTAGCCCCGCCATGAGCCTACTCCCCCACCGCGGCCGCAACGCATCCACTCGGCTCGAAGGCCTTCCCGGTCGCGAGCCAGTACATCGTCACGCCCGTCAGCTCGGCGATGCGCGCGAGCAGCTTCGGCCCCGGCACTCGCCGGTTCTTCTCGTACTTCCAGAGCTGGGAGGGGCCCATGCCCGCGACGCGCGAGAACGACGACGCGCTCGCGTACCCCGCCGCGACGCGCGCCGCGACGATCCTGCCCCCAATCGACGAGTGGTCCATCTGCATTGGTTCAATCAGGTTAGTGTCTGACTCCCTTCCGTGTCAAGTCCCATCCGACCATTCTCCGAACGAAGGGCGGATGGCACCCCTCTCCGAGATGTCGGAGGACCTGTCGACGCTTGGGAAGCGGCTGAAGCACGCGCGCATTCTGCGGGGCATGACGCAGCCGGAGCTGGGCTCGCACATCGGCGCCGAGAGCCAGCAGATCTGGAAGTACGAGAACGACCGCCGCGAGCCCAGCGGCCAGCGGCTGGTTCAAATCGCCCAGGCGCTGCGGGTCTCGCCCTACTGGCTCGCGCTGCACCAAGGCCCCCGGGACGGGAGCGTGTCGCCCGCCGAGCCCCCGGAGGGGGTGCGCGAGTTCCTCTCCTCGGACCTTGCAACGGGGCTGTCCGCGTGGTCTCGCCGCGCTCTGCTTGCGATGGACTGGGACGGGATCGAGCCGGACGTGGGGGAGATCGCTCGGCTCGCGCTCGAGCTCCAGCGTGTTCGCGGCTCGGACGGGTGAAGTCCAGAGCAGCTACCGACACGTCCGCGAAAGGTAACGAAATACCGAGCGGTCACGCTGCTGTGCTAGCTCTACGGGCGTGCGAGTACTGGTCACCGGTCAGGTGGGGGGAGTACGTCGCTCCGTTCGCCGCATCCTTGAGCTCCGAGGCCACACGGTGGTCGAGGCGGCGAGCCTCCCCCACATCCCGCGCGAGGACTACGACGGGGTCTTCGCAGCCCTTCCGCTCCACGGCGGGAACGCGATGGACCTCCACGGCCGGGTCGGCACCGTGCCGATGGTCGCTCTTGCGGTCAGCGTGGCTCTCGTGAGCTCCGATGACGCCGGGCTCTTCCTCGACATCGCGGAGCGAGCTCAGGGCACCGCAGGCATCGAAGACCTCATCGAGGTGCTCGAGATCTTCGCCGAGCGCGCCGCGCGCTAGGAGGCAGGCTGGTACGCGCGGGCCTTCAGGCCCCGTGTCGCCTTCTCCAGGCGCACAACGAGTCGCGTGTCCGTTTCGAGCGCACGAATGGGGAGCGACTGGGCGCGGGCCAGATGACGCGCGAGCTCCTGCTCCGGCGCGAGCCAGACCCGCTCGGTGTGCTCCGGCGCGGCCAAGGGCGTCGAGGGCAACGACATGAACTCGATGCCCCCGTTGGTCCACTGAGCGACGATGAGGCCGCCCGCGGCGGCGGCGACCGACAGGCGCGCCACTTGGCGCAACCAGAGGGCAACCTCGAACGAGATGACGCGGCGAGGCGCCCTGCCGACGACCCGGAGCCCTTCCACGATCGCGGGCCATGCCTGAACCTCGAGGTCTAGGCGCACCACCTCGACGCCGTGCGCCGCCTCGTAGAGCGCCCGGAGGACGAGCGCGAGTCGCTCCTCCTCCTCCGCGAGGTGCGCGGCAGACGCGGCGTCAGCGAGGGCGCACACCTCATCGCGCCGCATGCGCTCCAGCAGCTCCGCCCGGCGGCGGGCCTGACTGTCCCAGCGCCACACCATGAACCCCGCGAGGGCGGCGGCTGGCATGAGCACGAGCGTCAGCGCGTAGAGCATCGTCTCCATTCGTACCCCATCGCGAGGGCGAGAAACATGACCGCCGTGAGGATGGAGAGGGCTGGCCAGAACTCCCAGAGCTGCAGGTCCGCCAGGTGAATCTGCACAAGGCCGGCAAGCCCGACGGCGAAATCCAGGGCTGCGAAGGCCAGGAGGGAGACGTCGACCATCCGCGGGCGCGCCGTGTGCGCGCGAACGGCCGGCACGTAGGCGTGGTACGTGAAGAGCGCGACCAGAACCTGGGGAAGGAAGAGCGCCGTGAACCGGTTGGGCGCCCCCTCAGGCCCCGCGAAGAGCATGCCCCAGCCGGCGAAGAGCACGCCCAGCGCAGCCACACACGCCGCCGCCTTGACCGGCCGCGTCCATCCCACCCGAGACGCCAGGACGAAGACCAGAGCGACCAACGGGGCGCACCGGAGCACGTAGTCGAGGTTGACCGCAGGCTCGAACTCGATGGCGAACGAGGTGAGGATCAACGTCGCCATGTACGGCGCGAGCTGCCGCTCCGCCCGCAGGTCAGCCACGAGCAGAGCGCAAGCCGCGCAGTACCAGGCGACGTCGAGCGCGCTCACGCCGGAGCGGGGCTCAAAACGTTGTCCTCGGTCCGCTGGAGCACGAAGCGATCCCCGTTGCCGTCCTCCCAGACCCCGCTCCCCACATACGAACCCGTCGACACGAGGGTGTGGGCCGACGAGTCGAGTGGCGTGCGCGGGTAGCCCTGCGCCTCCGCCGTCGTTCCGTACCAGACGAGCGGGCAGTCCCCGGAGTTGAGCCCAGTCACCTGGAAGAGCCAGTAGTCGGTCCCGCCCGACTTGAACGAGCCATCGGTGTTCAGGCTCGAGCCGGCGAGGGCGCTGACGGTGTTGCTGTCCCAGTTGTCAGGGGGCGGCGGCGGAGTGGGAGCGTTCGGCACACCCGAAGCGTAGGACCCATCCTCCTCGCCCGCAGTTTCGTGCCATGTCACGTGCGCTTGCTCATGGTCTCATCGGGTGTGTCTAGACAGACCATCACGAAGGGGTTACGTCGTGCGCCGTGACCCGGGAGCCCGACGAGCCAAGGCAGGACGAGGTGCGCGTGCGAGCGTCCGACCTGCTGCGCGTGCTCCGCCGCTTCCTCTCCCCGCGGCTCGCGACGAAGGCGCTGGAGGCTCTCGAGGAGGTCGCCGCTCAGGCGCCACGCGCCGAGCCGGCCGTCGAGCTCACGGACATCGAGCGGGCGAACGCGAGGCGGAAGCTTCGGCGTGCCGGGGTATACATGAAGCGATGAGACGAGGGGCGATCGACCGACGCGGCAGCCGGTGGCGCGTGCGCGTGAGGGAAGGGCAGGGGCGCCGCCTGACGTTGGGCAGCTTCGCGACCGAAGCGGAGGCGAAGCGCGTGCTCGCCGTCTACATCGAGGCGCGTGAGGCTGGCGACGTCATCCTCCCAGGGGCGACCACGGTAGGCGCGTGGGTCGAGCTCTGGATCGACCGCCGCGACCGGGAGGGTCTGGTCCGCGGCATCCGGCAGGAGCGCAGCCACGCGCAGCGCCTGGCCGCCGCGCCGATAGCCGACATCCCGCTCGAGGCGCTTCGCCCGCTCGACGTCGACAACTTCCTCCGCGCCGAGCTCGCAGCAGTGAGCCGCTCCACCGTCATCAAGATTCGCCGCATCCTCGCGCAGGCGCTCGACCGAGCCGTGGCCGAGGAGCTGCTCTCCTCCAACCCGTGCCGCTCGGTTCGGGTCCCGAAGGTGGCCACGACCGAGGTCCGCGATGCCTGGACCTACCTCCGCGCCGAGGAGGTCGACCGGCTGCTTCGAAGCGACGCGCTGACGCCGCGGCAGCGGGCCGTGTTCACGGTCGCGATCTTCACCGGCCTCCGGCGGGGCGAGCTCTTCGCGCTTCAGTGGGGCGACCTCGAGGACGACGTCCTGGTCGTCCGCCGCGGGCACACCGGCGCACCGAAGTCGGGGAAGCTACGTCGCGTCCCACTGCTCGCCCCGGCCGCCTCGGCGCTCGCGCGCTGGCGGCAGAAGACGCGCCGCGCGACGAAGCCGGAGAGCCTGATCTTCCCCGCCGTGCGGTCCGGGAAGATGGTTGACTCGAGCCACTCCGCGGGCTGGTACGACAAGCCGTACTGGAAGACCACGCCGCAGGGGAAGCGGGTCAAGGGCCTGACGCCTGGCGCGAAGACCAAGGCGGGGATCGAACGGGACGTTCGGTTCCACGACCTCCGCCACACGGCCGCCTCGCACCTGGTCATGGGCACCTGGGGGCGGCGCTGGCTGCTCACCGAAGTCCGCGACTTCCTGGGCCACTCCTCCATCACCTTGACGGAGCGCTACGCGCACCTGGCGGACGACGCTCTCGTCGAAGCGGCGCGGGGCACGGTGGGTCCAGGGTGGGTCCAAGAGGCGAGCAAATCCGCGGACGAGAACGCCGATAAGTGCTTGGAATCATTGGTTGGCACCCCCGGACCGGTTCGAACGGTCGACCGTCGGCTTAGAAGAGCAGACGCTCTTGAGCGATCTCCGG
>JBCDGX010000062.1:0-13902 GCA_038750805.1 Myxococcota bacterium | reverse complement strand
CGGACCGATGCAGCTGCTGGGTGTGGAAGCCGGTCCCCCCTCGAACGACACCGCCGCTTGCTCCCGGGATCCGGAGGCGATAGGCCGCCTCTCGCATGAGCGCCGGGCTCAACGAGGCACAGCGCGCCGCGGCGCACCACCATCGGGGTCCGCTCCTCGTGCTCGCCGGAGCGGGCAGCGGAAAGACGCGCGTCATCACCCAGCGCATCGCGCGCCTCGTCGAGCGGGGCGTGCCCCCCGCGCGCATTCTCGCGCTGAGCTTCACCAACAAGGCCGCCGCCGAGATGGGCGAGCGCATGGTGCCGCTCGTCGGCGAGGAGCGCGCCGGGCGCCTCTGGCTCTCGACCTTCCATAGCTTCGGGGTCCGCTTCCTCCAGGAGGAGAACAAGGCCCTGGGCTTCGACGGCCGCTTCGTGATCTTCGACCAGGGCGACCAGCTCGGCCTGTTGCGAGAGCTCCTCGCCGCCGAGCGCCCCGGCGAGCGCGACCTCGATGTCCCGGCGCTCCTCTCGCGCATCTCCCTCTGGAAGAACGCCTTCCTCGCCCCGGAGGAGGTCCGCCCGAGCGACTACGAATACGACGTCGTCGCCCACGCGCTCTACCCCGTCTACGAGGAGCGGCTCCGGGCCATGCACGCGGTCGATTTCGATGACCTCGTGTGCGCGCCGGTGCGTGTCCTGAAGGAGCGCGAGGACCTCCGCGCCAAGTGGCGCGCGCGCTTCGCGCACCTCCTCGTCGACGAGTTCCAGGACACGAACCGCTCCCAGCTCGAGCTCGTCCGCGCGCTGGCGAACGACGAGCAGAACGTCTGCGTCGTCGGCGACGACGATCAGTCCATCTACGGATGGCGCGGGGCGGAGGTCGGCAACATCCTCGACTTCGAGCGGCACTTCCCCGGCGCCACGGTCGTGAAGCTCGAGACGAACTACCGCAGCCGCGCGTCGATCCTCGCGGTCGCGAACGCGGCCATCGCGCAGAGCCGCGGCAAGCGCCACGGCAAAGTGCTCCGGCCCGCCCGCGGCGACGGCCCGCCGGTGCGCGTGCTCGCCGTCCCGGACGCGGGCGAAGAGGCGAAGTTCGTCGTCCGCGAGATCCGCGAGCTCACCAAGGGTGGCGACGCGAGCCCCGGCGGGCGTCGCTTCGCGTTCCGGGACGTCGCGGTGCTCTACCGCTCGAACACGCAGGCGAAGATCCTCGAGGAGGAGCTCCGCGTTGGCGGCATCCCCTACCGGGTCTACGGCGGCACGCAGCTCTTCGACCGGAAGGAGGTGAAGGACCTGATCGCCTACCTCCGGGTCGTCGCCCACCGCCGGGACGCGCTCTCGCTCCGGCGCGTGGTGAACACGCCGCCGCGCGGCGTGGGCCTGGGCTCCCTCGAGCGGCTTCGGCAGCACGCGCTCGCGGAGCACATCGACCTCGAGACGGCGCTGCGGCGTGCGGACCGCATCGAGGGCGTGAGCGAACCGGCGCGGCGCGGGCTCCGGAGCTTCCTCGGGGCCATCGACGAGGCGCGGCGGGCGCTGGCCGGCGGCGCCGGCATCACGGGCGTGACGCGCACGCTCGCGACGCGGGTGGGCATCCTCGAGACCGGACCCCTCGCGGACCCGAAGGCCCGGCGGCGTCGGGAGAACGTCGATTTCCTGCTCCGCTCCCTCGAGCGCTACGAGAAGCGCGAGCGCAACGACGTGAGCCTGGCCGCGTTCCTGATGCGCCTCACGCTGCGCACGGAGGCCGAGGAGAAGGAAGCCCAGAACCAGGTGACGCTCTCGTCCCTGCACTCGGCGAAGGGCCTCGAGTTCGACGTGGTCTTCCTGATCGGCTGCGTCGAAGGGCAGCTCCCGCACTCGCGGACCACGGACCCGAAGGCGACGGAGGCGGCCCCAACCGACGTCGACGAGGAGCGGCGCCTCTTCTACGTGGGCGTCACGCGCGCCCGCGAGGTGCTCTACCTCAGCCGGCCGACGCGCAAGCTGAGCCGGGGGCGGCTCGTACCGCGCGTACCGAGCCGCTTCCTCGAGGGCTTCCCCGAGGGCGCGTGGGAGACCTACGTGCACTCGGGCGAAACGGCGATGTCCTCGGACGAGATCCAGGACATGGCGGCGCAGCTTCTCGCGCGCCTCCGGGGATGATGGGATGATGCGCGGCGCGGACCGGGGAGGTCCGTGAGCGCCCCCGCGGGTGAGGGCGCGCGGGAGAGCCGTTGGCGGAAGGTGAGCGAGTCTTCGAGGCCTTGTGGGCGCCACGCTGGTTCGGGCAGGACCAGGCCGTGGCGCACGGGCAGGAGGCGCCCTTTCACTTCCGCCAGGTGGTCCCCCCGAAGGGCGGCTTCGTGGTCATGGCCGCCGCCCTCGACCGCCCGCGCTACGAGGCTCGCTGCCGCGTGCTCGGCCTCAAGCACGACGTGATCGGCCGCATCCAGGCCATCGAGGTGCGCGCGGACACCTACCGCTTCGTGCGCCACGACGGCGAGCCGGTCGTGGTGGAGGCGGCCGGCGACGTCGTCCAAGGGCTGAGCGAGGCGCCGCCGGACTGGACGATGCGCATCGTCTTCGAGCTCCTCGAGGACTGAGCCGCTCGAAGCGACGACGGCCCCCGCCGAGAGCTCGACGAGGGCCGCGTTCGGGCGTGGTCAGATGCGCTGACGCGCATCAGCGGTGTAGGTGGGCAGACGCGCTGACGCGCGTCAGCGGTGCTGGAAGATGCTCAGCGCGCCGACGTAGAGGAAGCCGACCATGAAGAGGACCAGGAAGGGGATCGTGATCCAGCTTCCGGTCACCACGGCGAGGCCGATGGTCACGACGAAGTAGACGCCGAGGCCGAGCTCGATGATCGAGTGCACGGGGAAGCGGGAGCGGTACTTCTTCTTCTTCCAGGTGTCGGCCCTGCCCTTCACGCCGTGCTTCGGCGTCCGGACGAAGGTGTTGTCCTGGCCGAAGAGGCCCTCGAGCACGGCGCGCGCGTTGTTCACGCTGAGGCCGATGCCGAGCGCCATCATCAGCGGAAGGCGCTTGATGGCGTCCCAGAGGTTCCCGTAGAGCGCGCGGTGCGTGACCAGGTAGAAGACGCAGATCGAGCCGCAGGTCGCCGCGAAGAGCGGCACGTCGAGGAGCAGAAGCTCCGGGTTCTCCATGTGCCGCCGGATGAGCATGTTCGGCAGCTGGAGGAGCGCCAGCATCACGAGGAAGAGGTAGGCGAAGTTGTTCGTCAGGTGGAAGACGAGCTCGAGCTTCACCTTGAAGGGGAGCTTCGCCTTGAGGACCGTGGCGAGGAGCTTCTTTGTCGTCTGCGCCGAGCCCTTGGCCCAGCGGTACTGCTGGGTCTTGAAGCTGTTCATCTCGCAGGGGAGCTCGGCGGGCGCGAGGGCGTCCGGGTTGTAGACGAACTTCCAGCCCTTCATCTGGGCGCGGAAGCTCAGGTCCATGTCCTCGGTGACCGTGTCGTGCTCCCAGCCGCCGGCGTCGATGATGGTGGCCTTCCGCCACATGCCGGCCGTGCCGTTGAAGTTGAAGAAGCGCCCCGAGCGGTTCCGCGCGATGTGCTCGATGATGAAGTGACCGTCGAGCATCATCGACTGGCACTTCGTGAGCACCGAGTAGTCGCGGTTCAGGTGGCCCCAGCGCGCCTGCGCCATGCCGACCTTGGGGTCCGTGAAGTAGTGGACGAGGCCGTGGAAGATGTCCGGGCGGGGCACGAAGTCCGCGTCGAAGACGGCGATGAGCTCGCCCTTCGCGGTCCTCAGGCCGTTCTCCAGCGCACCGGCCTTGTAGCCCGTGCGGTCCTCACCCCGGTGGATGTAGACCGCGTCGAAGCCGCGCTCCTGGAGCTCGTCGACCTTCGCGCGGGCGATCTGCTGCGTCTCGTCCGTCGAGTCGTCGAGGACCTGAATCTCGAGCTTGTGCTTCGGGTAGTCGATCTCCGCCACGCCATCGAGGAGCCGCTCGGCGACGTACATCTCGTTGAACATCGGGAGCTGCACCGTGATGGTCGGCAGCTCCTCCGGGGCGAACTCGCGATCGGGCGTGAGCGCGTTCTTCCGGTGCCGGAGGTAGAGCATCAGGAGCGCGCCACGGTGCGCGCCGTAGATGCCGAGGATCGTCAGAGCGATCAGGTAGAGAACGATGACTGCGGTTTCCACGGGTCCTCCGGCGCGAGGGGGTTCCCCTCGAGCGCCGAGACAGTGCCCTGGCTCGCCGAACGACGCAGCGCATCAATTGTCCGGCGAACGTAATCAATTGTCATCGCTGATGGCGCAGTGTCAGACCCCATCCGGGGATGTCGTGCAGCGGCCGATTCGCCCGTGATCTTGGCGATATCGAACGGTCCACGATCGGCTCAGCCGAGGGGCCAGAGGCGTTCCGGGAGCCCGCCGGAGCGGGCCAGCGCGAGCAGATCCATGCTCACGGCGACCAGCCCGTGCACCAGGAGCCCGCCCCAGATGCTCCGCGTCCGCGCGGCCAGCGTTCCGAGGAAGATACCCGCGAAGATCGCGCCGAGCGTCTCGGGCACGGCCTTGCCGAAGTGGATCATCACGTAGGGCACCATCATCGCGAAGATGGCGTTCGACCCGAGGGCCGCGTGCGTGCTCCGGAGCATCCAGCCCCGGAAGAAGAGCTCGAGGCCGAAGAACTGGAGGAGGTAGAGGGCCTCCCAGATCAGGAGGTCCGCCCAGCTTCGCCCGCATTCCCGATGGAAGGGGTAGATGGCCTGGAAGGTCTCCGTGCCGCTGAGGGGCACGACGAGGGCCATCACGAGCGCGTAGCTCAGCAGGTAGATGGGCAGGTGCTGGCGGAGCCCGCGCACGCTCAGGTGCTGGTCCCGGAGCTTCTCGCCGGTCGCGGCCATCACCGCGAGGGGGAAGACCGCGAAGCCGAAGAAGCGCCAGAGCGCCCACCAGGCGTGCGTCGCGAGCTCCGCCCAGGTGTCCCAGCGGTCGAAGTCCTGCCAGAAGGTCCCCGGCAGCTTCCCCTCGAGCTCCCAATCGGCGAGCTGGTCGCGGAAGACCCAGAAGTCGCCGGGCATGCCCCAGGCGTCCATCAGCGTCAGGAAGACCGCCGCGCTCGCGAAGACCCAGAGGGGCCGGAGGTCGCGCGTACGCCCCTCCCGCGCGCGCTCGGCGGCCGCGTCCGCGTCGAGCTCCGCCCAGACGTCGAGGAAGAAGCGCCGGACGAAATGCCGCGGGTGCAGCTCGTAACGGAGGTCCACGCTCAGCCTTCGGCCGGCGTCGCCGCGAGCTCCGCGCCCAGGCGAAGGCGCCGCAGCGTCCGGTCGCGGCCGAGGAGCACCATGGTCTCGTAGAGGCCGGGGCTCCGCGTGCGGCCCGTCATGGCGACGCGCGCGGGCTGGGCGACCTCCTTCATCTTGAGCTCCTCGGCCTCCATCCAGCCGGTGATGGCGGCTTCGAGCGTCGCCTCGTCGAAGGGCTCGGCGGCTTCGACGAGCTCCGCGAGGCGGGCGAGGCGGGGCGCGCTCGTCTCCGTGAGGAACTTCCTGCGCCCCTTCGCCTCGTACTCGAGGGCGTCGTCCGGCCGGAAGAAGTAGTCGAGGCCCTCGGCGAGGTCCGGGAGCGTCGTCGCGCGGAGCTTCACCGGCGCGATGGCCGCGGCGAGGCGCGGATCGTCCGCGCTCACCTCGAGACCCTGGGCCTCGAGCAGCGGCGCGACGAGCGCGGCGAGCTCCGCGTCGGTCTTCTTCTCGCGGAGGTGCGTGCCCTGCACGTGCTCGAGCTTCTTCAGGTCGTACTTGCTGGGCGAGCGCCCGACGCTGTCCCAGTCGAACTTCGCGACGAGCTCGTCCTTCGTGAAGATCTCCTCGTCGCCGTGGGACCAGCCGAGGCGCGCCAGGTAGTTCAGCACCGCGCCCGGTAGGTAGCCGCGCTCTCGGTACTCGAGCACGGCCGCGGCCCCGTGGCGCTTGCTGAAGCGCTTCCCGTCGGGCCCGAGCACGATGGGGAGGTGCGCGAAGCGCGGCGGCTCGGCCCCCCACGCTCGGTAGAGGAGGATCTGCTGCGGCGTGTTGACGAGGTGATCGTCGCCGCGGCTGACCAGCGTGATCTTCATCGTCAGGTCGTCGACGAAGCAGCCGAAGTTGTAGAGCGGCAGCCCGTTCGGACGGATCAGCGGGAAGTCCTGCTGCTCGGCGTTCGGGTAGCTGACGGGGCCGTAGACCACGTCCTCCCAGCCCGTCTCTCCTTCGCTCGGGGCCCGGAAGCGCACCGTGTGGGGAGCGTCCGGGTCGCCGTCGGTGCGGTCGCGCCAGGGCGAGCGGAAGCGGAAGCCCTTGCCGTGGCGGAGCTCGTAGTCCGCACGGAGCGCCTGGATCTCCTCCTTCGTCGCGTAGCAGCGGAAGGCCTTGCCCTCGGCGATGAGCTTCTCGGCGTGCTCCCGGTAGAGCGCCTTCCGCGCCGACTGGAAGTAGGGGCCGAAGTCGCCGCTGGCCTCGGGGCCTTCGTCCCAGTCCATGCCGAGCCAGCGGAGCGACTCGTAGACGGTCTGCACGGCTTCGGGCGTGCTCCGCTTCTCGTCCGTGTCCTCGATGCGGAGCACGAAGGTTCCGCCGGTCTGGCGGGCCCAGAGCCAGCTGTAGAGGGCCGTGCGGACGTTGCCGATGTGGAGCTGCCCCGTCGGAGACGGCGCGAAGCGAACGCGAACGCTCATGGCGGCGGGGTTAGTCGGCGCGCCCGGCGAGGGCAAGGCTCGCCGGGCGCGTTCGAGGCAGGTCCGGCGACCGGGCTCAGCTCCCCGGCGCCGGCGGCGCCCAGCGCGTCCCGGACCAGTCGAGGCGTAGGCGACCGTCGGCGTGGAAGTTCCCGTGGTCGTGGAGGTGCGTGCTCTCGTCCTCGATGACCCGGTGCACGTTCTGCGGCGGGCTCACGACCACGTCGCGGCCATGCACGAAGTCCTGGTCGCGGACGAGCAGCATGTAGGCCTTGATCATCCGGATCGCGCGCTCCCGCGAGGGCAGGATCAGATCGGTGATGTCCCCCGCGCCGCCCGGCGCCGCGCTACGCACGCGGGCCTCGTCGAGGCGGCCGTCCTCGTCCCAGAAGCGCGCGAGCATCTCGTCGTTCGCCCGAAGCTCGTCGCCGCCGCGCACGCGCTGGAAGTACTCGAGGATCTCCGGCACGTCGTGGCCTTCCATGGGCACGTCGGGGATGCCGCTCGCGTCCTGGTAGGCCCAGCCCTCGGGGCCGGGGATCTTCCGCGCGAAGCTGAAGGTCTGGTCGATGGTGACGCCGATGTTCGAGTGGCAGCCCATGCAGTAGCGACCCTCCTCGTGCGTCTGCACGCGGAGCCGCCCGCGCTCGTCCTCGAGCCAGCCGAGGAGCTTCCAGCCGAAGCCGTTGGTCAGGCCGACGAGGGGATGGCCACCGAAGAGCGGGGTCTTCCCGAGGTCACGCTCTTCGTCCTCGTGCCAGTACTGGGCGCGGATCCGGGCGTCGCTGATCTCCC
This sequence comes from Myxococcota bacterium, assembly GCA_038750805.1. Taxonomy (GTDB): domain Bacteria; phylum Myxococcota_A; class Polyangia; order Polyangiales; family Houyiibacteriaceae; genus CALCTH01. The sequence goes on along the minus strand of JBCDGX010000062.1, from coordinate 6,454 downwards.
GGAACTTCACCATGTAGCGGACCTCCTTCATCCGGCGGCTGACGAAGCCCGTCGCGTCCGGGTCCGCGTAGCGCACCGTGTGGAGGAACTCCGTCCCCTCCGGGTAGATCGCGCGCCGTACGTCATGAGGCGCCGCGTCGCCCACGTAGCTCGCGGGGAGGCCCCGGAGCAGCGTCGCCGTGCCGAGCTCCCCGTCGCCGTCGAGGTCCGTGCCGACGACGGCCTCGTCGATGGGGTCCGTACGCCAGCGGACGTCGCCGTCGGCCACCCCCTCGGAGGCGGCCACCGCGGCCTCGAGGATGGCAAGGTTGGCGAGGTAGACGGCCTGGCTCGCCTCGCCCTCCCGGGTCCGATAGGCCTCGGGAAGGCGAATGAGCACATCGTCCGTGTTGCCGTTCGTCGGCCAGAACTGGCCCGTGAAAGGCTTGTAGCGGTACGCGCGCCAGCCCGATCCGTCGTTGGCGAAACCCTGCGCATCGAAGCCGCGCGCGAAGTTCAGATCCGGACGGTATCCAACGTATCGATCCTCCGGAATCAACGCCATCGACCGCATCAAGTCCGTGTAGTTGTCCTCGTTGACCCAGGCGAGGGCTTCCTCGTCGGAGATGGCGTCGATCTCGTCCGTGCGGTCGACGAAGATGTTTTCCCAGTAGTTCGTCAGCCCGTTCTCCGAGAAGGCGTAGGCGAGCTGCAGGGCCGCGTCCGACATGTCGTTGTTGTCGTGGGACTCGGTGTGGCAGACGTAGCAGGGGTTCGATTCGCCGCCCGTCGCCGTGTAGCACTGCACCGGGATGCCGGCCTCGTGATTCTCGATGAGGCCGTAGCTCCGGTCCGCCACGCGAATCGGGTCGTAGGGCTCGAAATCGTCGGGGATTGCGAGGCCGCCGAGCACCGGCTGGTCCAGCCAGGCGATGTCCGCGTAGGCCTCTCGGGCCGGAGGCTCGATCGCGGCGTCGGCGTCGAGGGTCGGCATGCCCGTGTCCGGCTGGGGCGTCGCGACCGGACCCGGATCGTCGCCGCAGGCGAAGGGCACGGCGGCCACGGCAGCCAGGAGCAGCAGGGCCGGGGCGAAGACGTAGAGACGGCGGCGCTTCGTCGCTCGCGGCGGAGAGTTCGGCGTTTCGGTCATGGCGATGTCCCCCTGATCCGGGGGCGAGATGGGCACGAGATCTCGACGGGAAGATGAAACGAAGCCGACGCCGCGAGCTCGTCGCGACGTCGGCCCCTTCATGGAGACCAGATCAAGACTGGTCTCGATCGCTCACGCCGAATGGCTCGACGTGCGTGCTCCCGGCGTGAGCGATCTCGGGCTCAGAACTGGTTGCCCGGCCACGCGGAGAAGACGTCGGAGTCCTCGCCGGGGTGCTGGACGTTGATGAAGAGCGCGCGGCCGTCCGGCGAGAGCGTCGGGCCGGTGGCCTCGGAGTCGGAGGGACCGCTGAGCACGCGCCAGGCGGTGCCGGGGCCCGTCGTGGACTCCTCGAGGTAGTAGGCGCTGTCCGTGCGGCCCGGGCCGAAGTTGCCGTCGGTGCCGAACCAGACGCCGCCGTCCGGGTCGATGAGGAGGTTGTCCGGGTCCGCGGCGTTGAAGACGCCGGGGTCCGTGCTGCCGTCGAAGGCGACCCAGAACGTGAAGGTGTCGGAGACGCCGGGGTTGCCGGGGTTGGCCTCGCGGAAGGCCATGATGACGCCGTCCCCGTCGCTGCGGATGTTGTCCATCTCCTTGTCGGAGCGGCTGCGCGGGTCGAGCGTGCCGTCGTCGAAGAGGGCGTTCGGGCGGCCGTGGTTCGTGAAGGCGACGTAGAGGTTGCCGTTGACGAAGTTGAACTCGACGTCCTCGGGGCGGTTCAGCTCGCGGACGCCGACCTTGGCGGCGGCCGTGAAGAGGCCCATGAGCACGTCGTCGTCCGTCGCGAAGCCACCGATGCCGTTGTAGTTCACGTCCGTGAGGGCGGCGCCGACCGTGGTGCCGGCCGGGAGCATGCCCGCGCCCGCGTTCGGGGCGACGTCCGTGGAGGTGGTGCTGAGCTCGATCCACTGGCCGTTGCCCGGCGCGACCTGCGTCGGGAGGGTGCCGTCGGCGAGGGTGACGCCACCGAGGGCGCCCGTCGTGGCGTCGTCGCTGTTGGCGAGGTCGGCGAAGTGCGCGACGTAGAGCGTGCCGTCCTCGAGGAGGCGGCGCGTCGCGGCGCGGTCCATCGTGTCCATCCAGGGGCTGTTCGAGACCCACTTGTAGATGCGGCCACCACGGCGGTCGTTGCCGGCGTAGATGACGATGGGGAAGCCGCTGACGAGGTTGCCGCCGGCGTTGGCGAAGAAGGTGACGTTCTCCCAGCGGGCGCGGCCGAAGGAGCCCATCTTCATGTGACCGACGCCGGTGGCGGAGTCGTAGGGCACGTCGCTGCCGCCCGCGGTCGGGTCGATCTCGACGAGGTAGCCGTACATGTCGCGCGGGCGGCTGCCGCGGTCCTCTGTGGAGCGGGTGAACTCACCGTTCGGCGAGACGTCCCAGGTGATGTTCGAGCCGGCCTCGCAGATGCTGCCCGCGCCGTCGAAGACGTTGCGGCTGCTCCAGCAGTCCTCGACCTCGCCGAGGTTGAACTGCACGTTCTCCTCGGCGCTCCAGATGGTGCCCCAGGGGCTCACGCCACCCGAGCAGTCGCCGTTGATGCCGGGCGCGACGTTGGCGGCCAGGGGCGTGCCGTCGTCGGCGACGGCGACGCCGCCGGCGCGGTTGGTCTGCGTGTTGATGCCGGTGATCGTCGTGAGCGTGTTGCTCGTCGAGTCGAAGCGGATGTTGTTCGCCGTGCGGTCGATGTCGTAGCGGCCCGTCGACGGGTCACGCACGACCGTGAAGAGGCCGCCGCCAATGTTCTCCTGCCAGAGCTGGATCGCGATGTTGACGTTGTCCTGCGTCCAGTAGGCCGGCTGCGAGATGTCGCCGCTCGGGAGCACACCGCGGGCGATGGCGTCGAGGGCGATCGGCTCGAACTGACCGCCGGGGGGCGTGTCGAGCTGGAAGCTGTTCGGGAAGCCGGAGATGTACTCGAAGTTCGACCACATGAGGGCACGGTCCGAGGAGCCCGTGAAGTACGGGTTCTCGCCGGCGTTCCAGCCGTCGCCGCCGTCCCAGCCGTCGCCGATGATGGCGATGAAGTCGTTGTTCGAACCCCAGAGCGGGCCCTGCGGGTCGAAGGTCATCGGGTCGAGGTGCGCCGCGACGAGGCTCAGGTCCACGCCCGCGAGGGTGCGTACGCGGTCCGCGCCGGCCTGCGGAAGCGGGAAGCCGGGCACGTCCGTGCCGGCGTTCTCGAGCGCGACGAGGTCCTTCACCGTCTGGTAGAGGGTCGCGCTCGGGTCATCGGACTGGAGCGTGGCCTGGACCATGCCCGAGAGCGGGAAGTCCTCGAGGGACCCGGTGCCGAAGCCACCGGTGCCGGGGGCACCGTCCGCGCCGTCCATGCCGTCCGCGCCGTCGGCGCCGTCCGCACCGTCCGCACCGTCCGCGCCGTCAGCGCCATCCGCACCGTTGGTGCCGTTGGTGCCATCGGCACCGTCGGCGCCGTTCATGCCGTCCATGCCGGGGGCGCCATCGGCACCATCCTCACCGCAACCGGTGAAGACCAGGCCCGCCACGGCTGCGGCGAGTAGCAGCAGCTTTGCGTTCATTGAAATGTGTCCCTTCGTTTCTGCGGCAACCCGCCGCAGGCCGATCGCGGTCAACCCACCGCGACCTGGTTCGCGGTCAACCCACCGCGAATCCGCGCGGACCTTGCACGTCGCGAGCGGGTCGCAGGTGTCGCGCGGGTAACGCCTGCCGTCTGCATTCGAGTTGGCGCAGGCGTGGACCGGAGATGTCGACGACGACGTCGAACCGGCACGGGAGTCGTCGGTCCGACACACGCTTCGGCTGAAGCCTTACAGTCAGGCTCTGCGGCGAGCGATCCGTCGCCTCGGCGGCGCTTCGTCATCGATCGTGTGCGCGATCCATGAACCATGGCGCAGCGCGTCTTTCGCGCCTACGTACCGCCGAGCCGTATCAAGCGGACTTCGTTCCATGCCTCGATCCCCTCGCGCCGATGCTCTCGCCCGGCGGCTCAGCCGCGGCCGCACCAGCATGGCGCGCATCGCCTCCCTCGGTGCGCGTGCCTTCGGGCCCGGTTTGGAGGTGCGCTCCTGGCGCCTCGGCAACGGTCTCGGCGTGCTGACCCTGCCCGACGCTTCGGCGCCGGTGGTGAGCTACCAGACCTGGTTCGGGGTCGGGGCGAAGCACGACCCGCCCGGGCGGAGCGGGCTCGCGCACTTCTTCGAGCACCTGATGTTCCTCGGCACCGAGCGTTTCCCCGCCGGTCAGCTCGACGAGGTCTTCGAGGCGGTGGGCGCGGACAACAACGCCATGACCTCGAGCGACAGCACGGCCTACCTCGAGGCCCTGCCCGCGGCGGCGCTCCCCCTCGCCATCGAGGTCGAAGCCGATCGCATGGCGGGCCTCGTGCTCGACCCCGCGGAGGTGGAGCGCGAGCGGGACGTCGTGCTCAGCGAGCGCCGTGACGCCGTGGAAGACGACGTGGCCGGCCGCGCGTCCGAGGCGCTCTGGCGCACGGCCTTCAGGCGCCATCCCTACGGGGTGCCGATCCTGGGCTGGGCCGAGGACGTGCGCCGCATCGACCGGGCCGACCTCCGCGCCTTCTACCGGGCGCGCTACGCGCCGGCCAACGCGACCGTGGTCGTGGCCGGGGACTTCGACGAGGCGACGCTCCTCGCCAGCCTCCAGGACGCCTACGGCGCGCTGCCGCCGGGCGAGCCGCCACCGCCGCCTCCCGCGCCCGAGCCGGGCCAGCGTCGGGAGCGCCGCGTCACGCTCGAATGGCCGACCCCCGCGGCGAAGCTCCACGTCGGCTGGCGGGCGCCGGCCTACGGACACCCCGTCCACGTGCCCCTCACGCTCTTCACCTTCCTGCTCTTCGGCGGGCGTTCGGCCCGCGCGCGCCAGCGCCTCGTCCGCGATCGCGAGCTCGTGACCGAGGTCGAGGGCAACCTCTCGCCCTTCGCGCAGGAGGGCCTCTACGAGCTCTGGCTCGGCCTGCGCGAGGGCGTCGCGCCGGAGGCCGTGCTCGCGGAGCTCGACGCGCTGATCGCGGAGGCGCTCGCGACCCCTCTCCCCCACGAGGAGGTGGAGAAGGCCCGGCGACGGCTCCGCCTCGCGCTCCTCACGAGCCTCGAGACCGCCGAAGGCCGCGCCGAGCGGGCCGGCCTGGACCACGTGCTCCTCGGCGACCCGGCCGCGGTATGGGCGCGCGAGCAAGCGCTGGCGAGGGCGGACGAGTCCGCTCTGCGCGCGGCGGCGCGGCGGGTCTTTCGGAGCTCCCGGCGCACCGTCGTGACCGTGCTCCCGGAGCGGCCTTGAAGCGGACCGAGCGCTGGATGCGGCCCGACGGGGCCGTCGCGCTCCTCGAGCCGGCGGGGGCGCTCCCCGTCGTCGACCTCGTGCTGCGCTGGCCGGTGGGGAGCCTCGCCGATCCGCCCGGCAAGGCCGGCTGCATGCGCCTCGTCGCGCGGCTGCTCCGCCGGGGCTGGCGGGGCATGGACGAGGCGGCGCTCGAGGAGGCCATCGCCGGGCTCGGCGCGCGCCTCGGCCTCGGCATCACCCGGGAGTCCATCGAGATCCACGGGACCGTGCTCGCCGAGCACGCGCCGGCCTTCGCGGCGCTCCTGGGGCGCATGCTCGCGACGCCGGCCTTTCGGAGCCGGGACCTCGCCCGCTCGAAGCGCGAGCTCCGCGCCGAGCTGGCAGACCTCCGCGACGACGACGGCTCCCTCGCGTCGCGGCACCTCCGCGACCTCGCCTTCGGCGCGCACCCCTACGGAACGCCGGCCGGCGGGACCCTCGCGAGCCTGCGGCGCGTCACCCGGGCGGACCTCCACGAAGCGCACGAGCGGGCCCTCGGGACGCGGGGCATGGTCGTCGGCGCGGCGGGGCCCCTCGATCGCCGGGACGCCGACGCGCTCTTCGACGCGTTCCTCGGCGGCGTGCCCCGGCGGCGGGTGCCTCGTGTGCGCGCGCCGGCGCCACGCATGGCGCGCGGTCGGCGCGTGCGCCTCGTGCACAAGGCGGACCGGCATCAGGCGCAGCTCGGCATCGCCACGCTCGGGACGCATCGCGCGGACCCCCTGCGCGTCGCGCTCCTCGTCGCGGAGACGGCGTTCGGCGGGACCTTCGCGTCCGAGCTCACCCACGAGATTCGCAGCGTCCAGGGCTGGAGCTACTCCGTGGGCAGCACGCTCCGCGTGGCCGAGCGCCGGGATCTCCTCGAGCTCTGGGCCCACCCCGCGGCGGACGTGGCGGCGGCCTGCGCGGCCCGGGAGCTCGAGCTCCTCGAGCGCTGGCGTGCCGAAGGGCCCCGGCCGGCCGACCTCCGGCGCGCGAAGACGTACCTCGTCGGCAGCCGCGCCT
>JBCDGX010000061.1:0-14099 GCA_038750805.1 Myxococcota bacterium | reverse complement strand
GACGACTACCGCCGCTACTTCGCGTCGCTGCCCGCGGCCTTACAAGAGTCGGTCGCGGGCGGGCCGCTGCTTCGGCTTCGCGCCCTCGTGCGTCGTGCGCTCGAGGCCGGCCTCGTGGAGCTCGCCCGGGACCGGGTTCGCATGGCGCTCGGCGACACGCGTCATCTGCTCGAAGGCGTCGAGCATCGCGCCCGCGACCGGGCGCTCGACCTCGCGCGGCAGCTCGAGGAAGCCTACTCCGCCGTCCTCGGGGGGGACGACGCACGGTGGAGCGCCGTCGATGAGCTCACCGCCGCCCTAGGCCGCACCGGCATCGAAGGGCTGAGCGGCTGGGGCGAGGCGCCGGGCGCGGTGATGACCTGGGAAGGCGACATGCTCATCCCAGGACTCGAGCTCGGAAACGTGTGGCTCGGCCCGCAGCCGCCGCGCGGCTGGGAGGTCAACGAAGAGCTGCTCCACGCGAACCTGACCTTCCCGCCGCACCATCAATATCTCGGCTGGTACCACTACGTGCGTGACGTCTGGCGCGCGGACGTGATCATTCACGTCGGCCGGCACAGCACCGCCGAGTTCCTTCCGGGGAAGCGCACGGGGCTCGACGCGGACGACTACCCCCAGCGCCTGCTCGGCGACCTCCCGAACGCGTACATCTACATCGTCGATGGCGTCGGCGAGGGCATCCAGGCCAAGCGCCGCGGCCAGGCCGTCATCGTCGACCACCTCACCCCGGCGCTCGCGACGACGCCCCTTTACGACGAGCTCCTCGAGCTCCGCCAGCTCGTGGAGAGCTACGAGGCGGCGGAGTCCGGGCGGAACGACCCCGGGCAAGCGCGCGCCGTCACGCGCATGCGTCAGCTCATCGCGGAGCTGAACCTCGAAAGCGAGCTCGCCTCGAGCATGGCCGGCGAGCTCGAGGTCCGCGGCATCACCTTCGCGGAGGTCGACGACGAGCTCCTCGTGCACGAGGTCGGTCACTACCTGACGGCGCTGCAGGAGGAGTTCATGCCGCTCGGCCTGCATGTCTTCGGGCGGGCGTGGTCGGGCGCGCAGGTCGACACGATGCTCGCGAGCATGTTCGGGGCAGAGGCCGTGCCGGCGCCGGCGCGCGAGGCACTCGAGGGGAGCCCGGCGGCGGAGGCCCGGGGGCTGCTCGCGGCCCTGGAAGGGCGCTTCGTCGCGCCGGGACCCGGCAACGATCCCATCCGTACCGAGGGCGTGCTTCCGACGGGCCGCAACTTTCATGCGCTCGGCGGCGAGCAGACGCCCACGCGCCTCGCCTGGGAGCTCGGCCAGCAGCTCGCCCGCGAGGCGGTCGCCGGCGAGAGCCCTCCGGAGGACGCGGAGGCGGTGATTCTCTGGGCGAGCGACACGGTACGCGACGAGGGCGCCATGATCGCCTTCGGCCTCGCGCTGCTCGGCGTGGAGCCGGTCTGGAACAGCCGGGGCATTCTCAAGGGCATCGCGCGAGGCACGGGCGTGCTCGCGGCCGGCGGCCGCCGGGACGTGAGCTTCGTGACCAGCGGGCTCTTCCGCGATCTCTTCCCCAATCAGCTGGTCTGGCTCGACCGGGCTTGGCTCGTCGCCCTCGACGCGAGCTCGGAGACCCTTCGCGCGGAGCATCCCGAGCTCGTGCCCGCGCTCGAGGTCGCCCTCCGCCGCCTCGACGCGCCGTGGCGCGCGCCCGGCGACGAGCCGCTCGCTCAGAACCAGGTGGCCGCCCACTGGGTGCGCGACGCGCAGAAGTCCCTCGCGGCCGGCAGCTCGCCGGCGGAGGCGGGGCAGGCGGCGTCGCTTCGGGTCTTCGGCAACGCGCCGGGTGGCTACGGGGCCGGCCTCAACCGGCTCGCCGAGCGGAGCGGCGCCTGGGACACGCGCATGGAGCTGGCCGACGCCTGGATCCTGCGCATGGGGCATGCCTACGGCGCGGGCCTCGACGGCGAGCCCGCACACGGCGCCTTCGGGGAGCGGCTCGCGCAGACGGGGCGCACGTACCTCGGCCGCGCGAGTCACCTCTATGGACTGCTCGATAACAACGACGCCTTCGACTACCTCGGCGGCCTATCGCTCGCCGTGGAGCAAGCGCGCGGCGAGACGCCGCTCTCGCGGGTCATCAGTCACGCCGATCCGGCGTCGCCGCGCATGGCGCCCCTCGAGGCGGAGCTGCTGGCCGAGCTGCGCGGGCGTGAGCTCAACCCGGCGTGGATCGCGCCGCTCATGGACCACGGCTACGCCGGCGCTCGCACCATGGGCAGCGAGTTCATGGAGAATCTCTGGGGCTGGCAGGTCACCAACCCGGACATCGTGCGCCCCTGGGTCTGGGACGAGGTCAAGCGCGTCTACGTCGACGACGGCCATGAGCTCGGCCTCGACACGTTTCTCCAGGACCCGCGCCACGTGCACGTCCGCATCAACATGCTCGCCATCCTGCTCACGGCCTACGACAAAGGCTTCTACACGCCCTCCGACGAGGAGCTGACGCAGCTGACCGACGAGTTCGCGCGCCTCGTCGTCGAGCACGGGCTCCCGGGCAGCGGCCATACGCGGCCGGACCATCCCATCATGGGGCTCGTGAAGGGGCGGCTCGACGCGGCGCGCGCTGCGGCGCTCCAGGGGGTGCTCGACCAGGCGCAGGTGGAGCGGGCCGCCGCGCCCGCCGATCCCAGCACCGTGTCCGAGGTGGAGGTCGCGGGCGCCGGGACGTCCTGGCCGGCCTGGCTACTCGGCATCGGGGCGCTCGCGTTGCTGGCGCTCGGCGTGGCCCGGGGAGCGCGGCGCGTATGAGCACGTCGTCCCTCCTTCGCTTGGTCGTCGACGGGCTGGCCACCCCGGTGCAGCTCGCGCTGCTCGGTGCCACGCTGGCGGTGCTGGTCGACGTGGGCGTGGCCCTGGGCGAGCGCGCCGTGTCGCTGCCGCGGAGCGCGCCTTCCGACGCGGCCGCGCTCGAACGCCAGGCCCGCCGGCGCATCGAGCGTTCGGACGTACTCGCGCGCATCGGTCCGATGCTCGGGCTGATGGGGACCCTCATTCCCCTCGGGCCCGGCCTCGCCGCGCTGGGCCGGGGCGACGTCGCGTCGCTCGCGCAGGCCGTGACCGTCGCCTTCGACACCACGGTCCTGGGCCTCCTGGTCGGCGTGCTCGGCTTCGTCATCGGGCGCCTCCGGCGGCGCTGGTACGACGCGACGCTGTCGCGCCTCGAAGGGGGAGCGGCCGATGCGTAATCGCTTCTCCACCCGCTTCGACCAGGATCCCGCCGCCGACCCCCTGTCGGTGATGGGCAACCTGGTCGACGTGATGCTCGTCTTCGCCTGCGGCCTCATGGCCGCGCTCATCGTACACAGCCCGGGGCTCGCCGAAACGCTCCAGCCCGCGCCGGTCGAGGTCGAGCAGGGGCGCGAGCTGCCCCGTTTGCCCGAGGCGGCGGGGGAGGGCGGCGCAGGTCTCGAGAGCGTGGGGACCGTCTACCGCGACCCCGATACGGGCAAGCTCATCCTCGTCGGCGAGCCGCCACCCTGAGCGCACGACGGCGGCAGACTCCCGCTAGCCGCCGAGGCCCACGAGGCCCACGAGGCCGTCGAGGGCGGCGACGTCGAGGTGCGCCGCGAGGTGATCCGCCAGCCGGTCGTAGCGGTCGCTTGGCGTAGGCGGCCCCGGCGCCTCGCTTCGCGGCGGGAGCCCGCGGCGCGCGGCGAGCGTTTGCAGCAGGGCCCGGCGTAGCCCCGGGTTCGCCAGGATGCCGTGGGTCATGGTGCCGACGACGCTCCCGCGGACGGCGCCATCCCGCTCGCCGCGGGGACCCGTGAACGCGCCGTCGCCCTCCGCGTCGAAGCGGCCGTGATGAATGACGTAGCCCGAGAGGTCCTCTTCTCCGACCCCCGGGACCAGCGTCCGGAGCGCGTTTGGACGGCGGAGCACACGCTCCGTGCGCTTCTCCCGAGCGAAGCGCGTGACGCCGGGCAAGAGCCCGAGGCCTTCCGCCTCGCCGGGGGGGCCTTCGGCGCCTTCCGGGTCGTCGATGTGCTCGCCGAGCATCTGGCAGCCGCCGCAGATGCCCACGACGAGCTCGCCCTGCGCCGCTCGCGCTGCCAGCGCCCGGTCGATGCCCCGCTCGCGAAGCCACGCGAGGTCGCGGCGCGTCTTCTTCGATCCCGGCACGATCACGAGGTCGGCGCCGAGGAGCTCCCGCGCGTTGTCCGTCACGCGGAGCACGACGCCGTGCTCTTCCTCGAAGCCCCGCGCGTCGTCGAAGTTCGACAAATGCGGCAGCGCGACGACGGCGACCTCGATTTCGCCGGGCCCCGCGCGCCGGAGCGAGCGGCGGCCGACGCCGTCTTCCTCATCGATGCCGTGCGCCGGCAGTATCGGCACGACGCCCAGGCAGGGAATGCCGGTCCGGTCCTCGAGCTCGCGGAGGCCGGGCGCCAGCAGCGTGGGGTCGCCACGGAGCTGGTTGATCACCGTGCCGGCCACCCGCGCCCGGTCCGTCTCCGAGAGGAGCGCCAGCGTCCCGACGAGCTGCGCGAAGACGCCGCCGGGGTCGATGTTGCCGACGAGCACCACGGGGGCCTCGGCCTCGCGGGCGACCCACATGTTGACGAGATCGCGGTCGCGCAGGTTGATTTCGGCGGGGCTTCCGGCGCCCTCGATGAGGATCAGATCGTGGTCGGAGCGGAGGCGCGCGAGGCTCGCGCGAATGGCCTGCGTGAGCTCGTCGCGGCGCGTGTGGTAAGCGCGAAAGCTCATCCGGCCGATCGATCGGCCGCGAAGGATCACCTGCGAGCGGAGCATGCCTTCGGGCTTCAGGAGGATTGGGTTCATGTCGACGTGCGGCGCGACGCCCGCCGCTTCCGCCTGCACCGCCTGCGCGCGGCCGATCTCACCGCCCTCCGGCGTCACCGCCGCCTGGTTCGACATGTTCTGCGCTTTGAAGGGCGCGACGCGCAGGCCCCGGCGCGCGTAGAGGCGGCAGAGACCGGCCGTCAGCAGGCTCTTGCCCACGCCCGACGCCGTGCCCTGGACCATGAGGGTGCGGCTCATGCGGGGCTCCCGAGCGAGGTCAGCGCATCGAACAGGCGCTCCTGCTCGGCGGGTGGCCGCGCACAGAGGCGGATGTGATCGGGCAGCCCGAAGGAGGCGCAATCGCGGACGAGAATCCCGTGCCGGCGGAGCAGCGCGGCCCGAAGCTCCGCCGCGTCGCCCAGACCGAGCGCCCGCACGTCGACGATGCCGTAGAGCGTGCTCGAGGGCTCCGGCCTGAGTCCGAGCGAACGGAGGCGTCCGTCGAGCTCGTCCCGCCACGCGAAAAGGCGAGCGCGGCTCTCCGCCACGTGCCCTTCGGCGTCCAGCGTCGCCCGCGCAGCCGCTAGCGCATAGCTGCTGATGCTCCATGGGGGGCGCTGGGCCTCGAGCGCGTCGACCAGGTCCGGGGCTCCGAGCAGATAGGCCACCCGGACGCCCGCCAGCGCATGGTCCTTCGTGAGCGACCGAACGCGAACGACGTGGTCCGGAAACACGCGCTCCCGCTCTTCCCACCCGCGGCTGAGTGAGAGGAAGGCCTCATCGACCACGATCGGCGTCGCCGGAAGAGCATGCGCGAGCGCCTCGATGTCCTCGGCCGGCCGGAGGGTTCCTGCGGGGCTGCTGGGCCAGCTCAGCGCGACCAGCTCGGCTTTCGCGTCGCGCGCCGCCCGCGTCAGAGCCTCCACCCCGGGAACGTCGGCGGGACCTGGGCCCCGAAGGAAAGTGAGCTCGGCCCCGGTCGCCTCGGCGGCAGCAGGGAGCTCGGCGAAGCTGGGCGCCTCGAGCACCGCGCGGGCGCCCGGCCGGAGCAGCACCCGCGGCAGGTCCCAGAGGAGCGCTGCGGCCCCGGCTCCGAGCGCGACCTGCCTGGGCATCACGCCGAGATGTGCCGCGAGCGCTTGCTTCACCGTGGCGCCCTGTGCGTCGGGGTAGTGAACGGGATCCGCCTCGGCGAGCGCCCGGCGCACCGCCGTGGCGGGGCCGTCGGGGTTCGGGTTCGTCGAGAAATCGATAAGCTCGTCCGGGCGGAGGCCGATGCGACCCAGCTCGTCGAGGTCCGGGTCGCCATGGACCCGGAGGGGACTAGGCTGACTCATCGCCCGAGCGCCGTTCCGCGTCGGGTGCGGGTGGCGTAGCGCACGTGGACTCTCCGGCTCTTCTCCTGGCCCTGGCCCTTGCCTGGGACGCTTCCTTCGGCGAGGTGCCTGCGCGCGCGCATCCCGTCGTGTGGCTCGGGGCGTTCATCACCGGGCTGAAGAAGCGCCTGCACCGACCGGAAGCGGGCCCGGTACGTCAGCTCCTGGCGGGCCTGCTCTTGGTCGCGCTCAGCGTGGCGCTCTCCCTCGGTGCGGTGACGCTCGCGCGCGCCGGCGTGGCCGAGGTCGCTGGCTCCTGGGGCCGGCGGGCCCTCGAGCTCTACGTGCTGCAGGCCGGTTTCGCGGCGCGGGCGCTCCTCGAGGCAGGCGAGCGGATGCGCGCGGCGCTCGACAGCGGCGGCGCGGCGGCGGGTCGCGGCGAGCTGATGCATCTCTGCAGCCGGTCGCCGGAGGGTCTCGACGCCAGCGCGTTGAGCGGCGCGGCCCTCGAGTCGCTCGCGGAGAACGCATCGGACAGCGTCACGGCGCCGCTCTTCTGGTTCGCGCTCGGCGGTCTCGAGGGGCTCGTGGCCTACCGCGTGATCAACACGCTGGATGCGATGGTCGGCTACCGGGGGCGCTACGAGCACTTCGGCAAGGCCGCGGCGCGCCTCGACGACCTGCTCAACCTCGTACCGGCTCGCCTCACCGCAGGGCTGCTGCTCGTGGCCGGCGCGCTGCAGGGCCGTGACTGGCGCCGCGGGGTCCGGGTGCTCCGGGCAGATGGGCGCCGTACGGCGAGCCCCAATGCCGGCTGGCCCATGGCCGCGGCCGCCGGCCTGCTCGGCGTGCGCCTCGTCAAGGCGGAGAGCTACGTGCTCGGCGAGGGTCTCCCCGCTCCCGAGCCCCGAGACCTGCGCCGGGGTCTTTCGCTGGTGCGATGGACCATGGCGCTCGCGGGCGCCCTCGCTCTGGCGACGGTGCTGCTCCGCGCGACGGCGGTCGGGTGAGCCCGCCGCTCGCGGCCTCGCCTCGCGGCTCGGCCGCTTCAGAACTCGACCCCCTGGCGCGCACGGATCCCCGACGCGAAGGCATGCTTCAGCGGCTGATGCACGCTCACCGTGTCAGCGGCGTCGATGACCGCCTGGGGGGCATCGCGACCGGTCACGATGATCGAGAGCTGCTCGGGCTTGTCCCGCAGGACCTGGGCGACCTCGTCCGCGTCGAGGTAGCCATAGCGGAGCGCGATGTTGATCTCGTCGAGGACGATGACGTCGTAGTCGCCCGACGTGATGAAGTCCCGCGCCGTCTGCCAGCCCTTCTCGGCGCTCGCCGTGTCCTGCTTTCGGTCCTGCGTGTTCCACGTGAAGCCGTCGCCGCTGACGACGTGCGTGATCTCGGGAAAGCGCTTCAAGGCCGCTTGCTCACCGGTCTTCCAGGTGCCCTTGATGAACTGGATCACGGCGACACTCTGCCCGTGCCCGGCGGCGCGCATCGCGACGCCAAACCCCGCGGTGCTCTTGCCTTTGCCGTCGCCCGTATGCACGACGATGACGCCTCGGCGAATGGTGTTCTTCTTGACCTTCGCGTCCTGCTCGGCCTTCAGCGCCTTCATCTTCGCGGCGTGCGCGTCGTCGCTCGCCTCGGGCTCGGTCTTGGGGTCTTCGCTGTCACTCATCACACGGTCCTAGCAGGGGTCCGGCCCCGGGCCTCCGAGGAAGCCCGGAGCCAGACGAGCATAGTCAGAGAGCCGCGATGCTGCGGATGGTCAGGGTCGGTGGGCCGATGGTGACGGCCGTCTCTTCCGTGAAGCCCTCGCCCGCGGGCGTGAAGCGCCGGATCGCGCCCATGGCGCCGTCGGGGACGAGCAGCGGGCCACCCTCGGTGAAGGCGCCCTGGCTCAGCACGAACTGTCCGGCTCCCGTCGCGATCACCGAGACGTCACCCGTCGAGAGATCGATGCGAAGAAGCTCGTCGTCGGTCTCCGCCACGAAGTCCCCGAAGGCCACGGTCGCGACGACGTCGCCGCCAAGGCTCAGCGTGTTCCAGCCGGCGAGCGGGCCGTCCGCCGTCGCCGCCTCCCAGCTCGAGACCACGCTCGCCTCGCCGCTCGCCGCGATGGAGAGGCGGACGATGCCGACGGTCTCGCGCGTCCCGGTCTCTTCGCCGAAGCCGAGGTTCGAGTAGCCCTTGCAGCTCACGATCACGTCGGTCGCGCTGCCGAGCACCGGGAGCACCTGGTCGCAGTTGGCGAGGCCGCCGGGCAGCTCGAAGAGCGTCGCGTCCAGACCACCTGTGGCGACCAGGGCGACGGCGCCGGGGCCGGAGGCGCGCGGACCCGTGAAGCTCGCGGGAAGACGGCCGAGGCCGACGACGAGCGTATCGCCGCGCCGGACGATGCGTCCCGGTCGCGCCAGGACGTTCACGTCGCTGACGGGGTCGCCCGTTTCCGGGTCGATGCCGTCCGACTGCAGGTTGAAGACGCTCAGGTCGATGCGCTCGCCCGTGGTCTCCAGCGTGGCGGGATCGAAGCCGATGAGATCGCTGCCCCGGTCCTCCGCTGCGGCGCCGCCGTCCGGGTTCTGTCCAAAGCGCGACACGAAGCCGCGACCGTCCGGGAGGATGACGGCGTCCTGGAGATTCAGCGACACCGACTCGGGCGTGAAGCGCCCCTGCCCGATGAAGACGCCGCCGGTCGTGAAGCGGGTGATCAGATCGGCCCCGAAGCGGTCGAGGAGCGTCACCGTGCCTTCGGGCGTCTCCGTGGCCAGCACCACGTCGCCGCCAAGCGTGGCGGTGAGCTCCGGGGGCATGGTCCCGGAGTCGATCCACACGTCGACGGCCACGTCGCCGCTCGCGTCGAGGAAGCCGACGCTGGCGACGCCGTCACCGCTGCTCACGACGCCGAAGGTGGCGGTATCCGGGAGCGCGGCCAGCACCGGGTCGGGTCCACCGTCGGGCATCTCGCCATCGGGCATCTCGCCATCCGGCATGGCGCCATCGGTCGGGGGGTCACCGGCGTCCATGACGCCCGTGGTGGAACCGTCGTCGTCACCGCAGCCAGCGAGGGCCATCGCGAGCGCCAGAAAGAGGAGAGTCTTGCGTTCGGTCATCTGTCTCATTGCGTTACCAATCCCATCGATAGCGAAGCTCGCCGGCGTAGCGCCGGCCGGGGAGCGGGAAGCCGAGGAAGTCCTGTCCGCGGCGGTCGAGCACGTCCCGCGCCGTCGCGAGCAGCGAGAGGCGTGAGCCATCGCCGCTCAGGGCGAGGTCGACGCGACAGCCGAGGGCCAGCCACGTGCGCCCGGCGATGCGCACGAGGTTGGCGCGGTCGTTGAAGTAGGCGCCGCGGTGCAGGACCGTCGTGAAGGCGACGAGGTCGTGTACCCGGCGCCCGAGCGCGCGGCTGTGCACCTCGGCGTGCGCGTGCGATTGCAGGCGCGGACGCCAGTTGAGCTCCACGCCACGCTCTCCGCGCGTGCGGAGGTAGGTCATCGCGCCGCGGAGCACGATGTGGGTGCCCCACGTCGCCTGTCCGCCGAGCTCGAGCCCGCGCGAGCGCGCGTCTTCCGAGTTCTCGAAGCGCACGGTCTGCTGGGAGGTCGGCGCCGCGAGCACGATGTCGCGCACGCGGAGGTCGAAGTAGCGCGCCTCGAGGAGCCCTCGGAGCCCGCTCGTCCGTCCCTTCACGACGAGTCCGACGTCGGCCGCGCGGCTCTGCTCGGGGCCCAGCCCGACGTTGGCCACGATGCTGCTTTGGTTGCCGAAGAGCTCGAGGAAGCTCGGGAAGCGGGCCCCCGTCGCCACGCTGCCCACGAAGCTGATCCACGGCCGCGGCGCGACGGCGCCGGCGAGGCGAATCGTGGGCCGCGTGTCGTTCGAGTCCTCGCGAATCGTTCGCCCGAGGCGCAGGCCGGCGGCGTGCGTGCGCTGGTGCTCGACGCGCGCCGAGCCTCGGAGCTCGAGGTGCACGGCCCGCGCCGGGCCGGCACGACCGTGCGCCCGCAGCTCGCTGGTGCCGGTCAGGGTGTGCCGTGTCGAGCTCGGGGGGTCGATGCCGAGCTGGTTGTCGGGCTCATAGCGATGCGTGCGGGTCGCGCCCACCGCGGTCAGCTCGAGCCAGGGCGTGAGATCTGCGCTCCCGGCCGCGCGAAACGTCGCGTCGGCGAAGCGATCCCGGTTCGCGTTACGCTCGAGCCCAATCTCCTGGAGCGGGTCCGACACGCGCTGCTCGAAGACGTTGCCGCCGGCCGCGAGCTGTAGCCGGCCGTGCGCGAAGCGGTGTGAGTAGGCCGCTGTGCCGCCAAGGCGCACGTCGGTGCGCCGCGTTGCTTCCGCCGTCAGCTGCGCCGGGCCGGGGTCCCCGCCGGTCCGGCTGGCGCCGTGAACGACGGCGTCGAGCTGCCCGCCGCGTGGAAGCTCGCTCTGCACGTGCACGAGCCCGAAGGCGCCTCGGGTGTGCGCGTTGACGCGGCGCCCTTCCGAGTCGTCACTCGGGTCGAACGCGGTACCCCCGTCATCCGCGAAGGGGAAGTCGTTCGTGGCCCCGTCCACCTCGAGGTTCGTGGCAACCGACAGCCGCGGCCCTCCGACCTCGGAGCCGACGCCGAGGTGCCAGCGGCCAAAGCTCCCCATACCGAGCCTCGCCTGAAGGCGTCGGCCCACAGCCTCCGGCGGGAGGAAGCGCACGACGCCGCCGATGGCGCCGCTCCCCAGCCATGCCGGCGCGCCGCCGCGGTACACCTCGACGCGGTCGAAGGCCGTGCCGGCGAGGAGCGCGAGGTCGAAGGCACCGGTATCCGGGCTGCTGAGCGGCAGATCGCCGAGGAGCACCGTGGTCTGGTTCGGCGCGGCGCCCCGAAGGGCGACGAAGGCTCCGGCTCCCGCCGCGCCGGTTTGCCGCACGTCGACGCCGGGGAGCGAGAGGAGCAGCTCGGGCGTGCTCACGTCCGCCGCCGCGGCGTCCCGGGCGTTGGCTTCGGTGCCCGCAGCCGTCGCATCGAGCACATTGGCCGACGCTGGCGGTGCGTCGACGCGCGCGCTGGCGCTAAGCCCTGGGCCTTCGTCCTCCCAGCCTTCGTCGACGGCGTCCGAGTCGGCTTCCGGCTCCGACGAGGGCGGGGGCTCGGAGGCCGCCGCACCTTCCACCCTTTCGACCGGCGCCCCTTCGGACGGCTGGGCACGAGCGGCGCCCGCGGCGGCGAGCAGAGTGGTCAGAACGAGGAAGCGCATGGTGAGCGCGAGAACGCCGGGCGGACGCTGCCGCGAGCGCCACGCCTGGCGCGTCGACGCAAGACGCAGCCCTCACTGCGAGCTCCGGCCGCCGTCCCCGAGGCGAGAAGGAGTGCGATTCCGAGCAGGTTTCCGGGCTTCCGGCCATGTCCCCCGCCGCCTTCCCGGGCGCCGACCGCACCGAGGCAAGGGCCTCAGCCGGCAGAACGCACGCCCAGTGGCATGTGGCGAGGGCGCCCTGACCAATCACCGTGGCGGGTCCGCGCCGGATTCTCACCGGCTTCCCTCTCGACTCCCCGGATGTCTCCCCGGTTCGCCTCGTCGACGCCTTTGCATGCAAAGCCGTCTCACTCGAATCGCGCCAGAAGTCGCACCCTGCGCGCGGTCCGTCAAGGGGGGCGGCCGTGCGCCTACACCGCCTCGACGGGGCCGGGCTTCAGGCGAAGGCGAAGGCCGAGCGCCGCGAGGATCACCTCGTCGGCCCGGTCCGCCAGGCGCTGGTGCAGTCGACCCGCGTGGTCCCGAAAGCGCCGACCGAGCGCGCTCGTTGGGACGATGCCGAGACCCACCTCGTTGGTGACGAGCAAGGTCGTCCCCGTCGGCCGCGCCAGCGCGTCTTCCAGCGCGTCGAAGGCGACTTCGATGGCGCTGTCGGAAAGGTCGGCGAGCAGCAGATTGCTGAGCCACAGGGTGAGGCAATCCACCACTACGACCGGCTCGGCCAGGCGTTTCAGAAGCGAAGGAACCTCCCGGGGCTCTTCGTACAGCTGGAAGGACGGGTCGCGAGCCTGGCGATGGGCGGCGATGCGCTCGCGCATCTCGTCGTCGAACGCCTGCGCCGTGGCGACGTAGGCTTTGTCGCCGGGCAGTTGCAACGCGCGGACTTCGGCGTACCGGCTCTTCCCACTTCGAGCCCCGCCGCCGATCATTACGAGGGCCACGTCGCGAGCGTAGCTGGTTTCGTGGACCTCGGACGACCGGGCCGCTGCGCCGCACCAGAGGCTGCCTGCATTTCAGTCGGCGGCGTACCCGGAGGTCTCGGCGACAGCCCACGTTTCCTGGAGCGGGAGACCGGACTCGAACCGGCGACATCCAGCTTGGGAAGCTGGCGCTCTACCAACTGAGCTACACCCGCAAGGGACTCGCGAAGCTGCGTCATCGCGGGGCTGGCGTCAAGGCGCTCGAAGGGGCGTTTTCAGGCGCCGCTGGGCGCGGTATTCCCCGTCCATGACCGACGACCTCCGCTCCGCCCTCGTCACCGGCGCCGGCCGGGGGCTCGGCCTCGCTCTGACGCGCGCGCTCCTCGGTCGGGGCTACCGCGTCTTCACCGCGGCGCGGCATCCGGAGCGCTCGGAAGCGCTCTCGGAGCTTCGCGAAGCGCATGGCGAGCGCGTCGTGCCCGTGACCCTCGACGTCGGGGAGCCGCTCTCCGTCGCTGCTGCCGCGGAAGCCGTCGGCGCGGTCACCGACGCCCTCCACGTGCTCGTGAACAACGCGGGCATCAACTCCCGCTCCGTGCCCACGGGGCAGGGCAACGTGCGCCTCGGGAGCCTCGAGCCCGAGGGCTTCCTCACCATGATGCGCGTGAACGCCCTCGGCCCCGCGCTGGTCACGCAGGCGATGCTGCCCCTCCTCGCCGCCGGCCACGGGAAGGTCGTGAACATCTCCTCCTGGCTCGGCTCCATCGCCGGCAAGCAGTCCGGCGGCAACTACGGCTACGCGGCCTCGAAGGCGGCCCTGAACATGGTCGGGCGGGCCATGGCCTTCGACCTCGCGGAGCAGGGAGTGGTGTCCTTCCAGATCAACCCCGGCTGGGTGCAGACCGACATGGGCGGGGAGCGCGCGAAGCTCACGCCCGAGGAGTCCGCCGAGGGCATCCTCGACGTCGCCGAGCGGATCACGCTGGACCACGCCGGGGAGTTCCTCCAGTGGGACGGCACACCCCACGAGTGGTGATGTCGCGGACGTCTAGTCCGCGTCGCCGAAGGCGCCGTCCACGTCGTCGAGCGTGAGCGCGGGGCCCGGCGTGCTCGAGCGCTGGAGCGCGTCCACACGCGCGCGCACCCCCGGGAAGTCCGGGGCCCGCCGCAGCACGCGCTGGAAGTAGTGGAGTGCCTCCTCGCGGTCCTCGAGCAGCTCGTAGGCGCGCCCGAGCTCGTAGTAGAGCCCGAGATCCTCGCGCTCGGTCTTGTGCTCCGCGTAGAGCCCGCGCTTGAAGTGTCCGATGGCCTCCGTGAGCCGGGCCTGCTCGACGTAGCAGAGGCCGATCATCGTGTGGCACATGCACTCGCGCCGCGGGTTCTTCATCGCGAGCTCGAACTCCGCGATGGCGTCGGGGAAGAGCTCCATCTCCTTGTAGGCGATGCCGAGGTCGAAGTGCGTGTCGCTGTCGTCGGCGCCGACCTGCTCCTCGACGCCCTTCTTGAATTGGGCGAAGACCGCGTCGACGTCGATGACGTCGCTCCCGAGCCGGTCGCCGGGCCCGTCGGCCAACTCCTCCGCGAGCTTCTCCGCGAGCGCGAAGCTCTCATCCTCGTCGCTCGTCGCCGGGGCGTTCGAGCGCGGCGGCGCCTCGGAGGCGCGCTTGCCCTCGATGTCGGCGAGGCGCCGGAGGAGCTCGGGGTGCCCCGGGAAGGTCTCGAGGGCGTCCTCGAGCTCCGCGAGGGCCGCGTCCCAGAGCTGCTGCGCGGCGTAGAAGTCGATCTCCTCCAGCAGCTCCTCGAGCTCCTCGCTCATCGCGGGCGGGGCGGAGGCCGCCGCAGGAGGCGCCGAACG
>JBCDGX010000060.1:0-14119 GCA_038750805.1 Myxococcota bacterium | reverse complement strand
GCGGGCGAGGCGGATCGCGTCTCGTCGCGCTACTCCACGCCGCTCCTCTGCAAGGGACGCCTTCGCGTCTCGGACAGCCGGGAGATCGTCCGCTACGTCGACGCCACCTACGGTGACGCTCAGCTCTTCGCGCCAAGTGAGGCCGAGGCGCTCGACCGTGAGTACGCCGTGCGCCTCGGGCCGCACACGCGGCGCATCGTCTACTGGTTCGGCTTGGGGCAGCCGGGGATGCTCTTCGCGCTCGCGCGGGACAACGTGCCGCGCTCCCAGGCGCTGCTCTTTCGGGCGTCCTACCCGCTCGGTCGGCGCTTCCTCGGGCGGGCGCTCGCGGTGAACGAGGAGGGCTATCGCGCGTCCCTCGAGAAGGTCGCGCGCGTCGCCGATGAGGTGGCCGAGCGCCTCGCCGACGGCCGGCCCTACCTCTGCGGGGAGCGCTTCAGCGTCGCCGACCTCGGCTTCGCTTCGATGATGGCGCCGGCGGTGCTTCCGCCCGAGTACGGCGCGGAGCTGCCCTCGCCCGACGCGCTCGCGCCCGAGGCCCAGGCCATCGTGCGGCGCTATCGGGCGCATCCCGCAGGCGCGTTCGCGCTCCGCATGTTCCGCGAGCATCGCCCACCGCGGGCCGGGGGTCGCGCGGCGTGAGCGCCGGCGTCGCGCTCGTCGTCGGTGCCGGCCCGGGCCTCGGGAGCGCCGTCGCGCGGCGCTTCGCGCGGGAGGGCCTTCATGTCGTCGTCACCCGGCGCCGCGGGGAGCTCGAGGAGCTCGTCGCGGCCATCGAGGCCGCGGGCGGGCGCGCCACGGCGCGGCATTCGGACGCGCGCGACGAGGAGGCCGTGAAGGCCCTCGTCGAGGCGATCGAGACCGACCTCGGACCGCTCGAGGCGGTCGTCTACAACGTCGGCGCCAACGTCATGTTTCCGGTGCTCCAGACGACGGCGCAGGTCTATCGGAAGGTCTGGGAGATGGGCGCGCTCGGCGGCTTCCTCGACGGCCGCGAGGTCGCCGCGCGCATGGTGCCGCGCGGTCGCGGGTCCATCCTCTTCACCGGCGCGACGGCGAGTCTTCGCGGCGCGGCAGGGTTCAGCGCCTTCGCCGGCGCCAAGCACGCGCTCCGAGCGCTGGCGCAGAGCATGGCCCGGGAGCTCGGCCCCGCCGGCGTCCACGTCGCCCACGTGGTCGTCGACGGCCCCATCGACAACGCGAACACGCGGAGGCTCTTCGCCGACGCCTTCGCGAAGCGCCCCGAGGACGGGATCCTCAAGCCCGAGGATCTCGCCGATCTCTTCTGGATGCTGCACGCCCAGCCGCGCTCGGCCTGGACCTTCGAGCTCGACGCCCGGCCCTACGTCGAGCGCTGGTGAGTCCCCCCGCTCGCGTTGGGGCCCGGCAAAACCGATCCTCCGGGCCGATCCCATCGCCAATCGGCGATCCTGTGCTAACGCTCCGGCTGACCAGGCGCAGAGACCCCAGCGTGGCCGTGCCGCGGCAGAGGACCCGACGCCTATCTGGAGACTTCGTATGACGTACGGATTGAACCCGGGCGCTCGCGTCTTGGCGTGCGCCCTCCTGGCGCTGGCCGTCGTGGGCTGCGGCGATGATGACGAAACCCCCATGGACGGTGGCCTCGACATGCTCATGGCGGACATGGGCGGCGTCGACGACGACATGGGCGGCGTCGACGACGACATGGGCGTCGACGACGACATGGGCGTCGACGACGACATGGGCGTCGACGACGACATGGGCATGGCGCCGGGCAACCCCCGGGCGCGGATCGTTCACCTCTCACCCACCGCGGGGAACGTCGACGTGCTCGTGGTCGGTATGCGCATTCCCGACCTCGCGGACCTCGCCTACCCGTCCTCCACGGACTTCATCGAGGTGCCCTTCGCGGGAGAGCTGAACGTCGACATCACGCCCGCCGGCATGGGGGTCGAGGACGCCGTCGCGAGTCTCCCGGCTTTCAACTTCGAGGCCGGCGAAACGTACAGCTTCGTCGCCTGGGGCTCCATCGCGGAGGACACCCTTCCCGCCATCGTGATCACGGAAGACTTCAGTGAGGTGCCGGACGGCTCGCTCCGCATCCGGGTGGCCCACGTGGCCGAGGGCGTCGGCCCCGTGGACGTGCTCGTCATTCGTGGCTTCCCCGGGCTGGCCGAGGACCTCGAGGAGGGCACCAGCGTGACCGTCGACCTTCCCCGGAGCAGCCTGATGGCCGGCGCCGGCGGCGGCAGCACCATCCCGGTCATCCTCGACCAGGGTGGCACGGGCTCCGACGACTTCACGTTCGCCGTCGACCTGAGCCTCTTCGACGACGTCACCTTCGTCACCGTGTTTGCCGTGGCGACGGAGAGCGGTCCGGTGCTCTTCGTGCAGACGCTCGAGAGCCTCGCGGGCCCCGTCCTGCCCGTACCGGCCGAGTGAGCCTTGGGGCAACCTGGGGACCGCGCGCGCGGTCCCCGGGTTGTCGTTCGCTCACCGTCCCACGGGACGGGGGCCGCGTCCGCACGCCACGCCCGCGCGCGCCCCTCAGTCGCGCAGCATGCGCGCGAAGAAGGGGAGCATCGCCTCGTCGCCCTCGATGTCGAGCGCCGGGATGTGGGCGACGGCCTCGAGGCCCACCGCCTCGCAGCGCTGGCGGACCGTGTCGCCGTGGTTCGGGTGGTGGTAAAGAACGCCCGTGTCCTCCGGCGCGACGGCGCGCCCCGAGGACTCGATCCAGACCGGCGCGTCGCCGGCGTCGAGGAGCTCGAGCATATCGACCTCGGCGCGGTACGCCGTCACCGCCTCGGACGCCATCTCCTCCCAGCTCGTCACGCCGTAGAACGAGAAGAGCCGCTGCTCGCCGGTGATCGCGGCCATGCCGTCCGCCGTGATCCCGTACTCCTCGAACACGACGCCGGGCCAGTCGAGGATGTCGTAGGTCGATTGCGATCCGAGGATCCCGACGGCGCGCAGGCGCGTCGACTCGCGCGCGATGGGGTCGGCCGCTGCCGGGTCCGCCATGTCCGGATGCGACCCGAGCCAGAGCGCCGTGCCCGCGCCCGCGGAGGTCCCGTAGGCCACCACGCGCGCCGGATCGACGTTCAGCGCGCGGTGGTGGTAGCGGAGGAACTGGAGCGCCCGCCGGCTGTCGCCAAGGGGCTTGAGCACGCCGTTCGCGTCGACGGGGTCGAGCGTGCGGTAGTTGATCGTCGCGAAGGCCGCGCCGGACCCGAGCGCCTGGCGCACGTCGTTAGGCGCCGAGCGGTACACGGCGCCCTTGTCGCCCCCGGTGAAGCCGCCGCCGTGGATGAACACGACCAGCGGCGTCGGTCCTGCCACCTCGGGGAGGAAGACGTCGAAGGTCGTGTCGTCGAAGGCGTCGTAGGCCACGTCGGGCGCGAAGCGCGTGCCCTCCGGGACCGGAACGGGAGAGTCCCCGAAACCGAGCGTGAGCTCGGCCACGCCGGCCCCGAGGTCGCGCGACGGGGCCCCAGCGTCGCCGACCCCGAGGTCCAATAGGGCGACGCCGGCGTCGGGGGTGGTGTCGGGCCCCGCCCCCTCCCCACAGGCGAGGAGGAGGGCGAAGACGAGCTGCGAAAGCGGGAGGGTGCGGTGCATGGAGGTCCTATCGGCTGGCCCCAGGTGCGCCCGAGCCCCCCAAACGGCTCACCGCGGTCATCGTCCGATCCGCGGCTCCCCGCCTCATCTGCCCGCCCGCGCCCTGAAGGGTGACGGGCCGGCGTGGACATGGCGGGGGCCGGAGGGACCGCCTCAGCGCTTGTGCTCAGGGCTGTGGAAGTCCGTTTGGCACCCCGCGTCCCACACCTCGGGCTGGTTGCCGTGGGCCGGGATGCCCCCGGCGTCCTTGAGCATCCGTGCCAGGTGGAGGCAGTTCCACACGAGAAACGTCGTGTTCCGGTTCGTGAAGTCGTTCTCCGGCCCGCCTGAGCCCGGATCCATGTACGAGGGGCCCGGCCCCGCCTCGCCCATCCAGCCGGCGTCGGCCTGCGGCGGCACCGTGTAGCCGATGTGGCTCAGCGAGAAGAGAATGTTCATGGCGCAGTGCTTCACGCCGTCCTCGTTGCCCGTGATGAGCGTCGCGCCCACCTTGCCGTAGTCGCGGTACTGGCCCTTCGCGTTGAAGTCGTGGGTGTAGCCATACATGCGCTCGAGCACGCGGTTGCACACCGAGCTCTTCTCACCGAGCCAGACCGACGTCCCGAGGATCAGGATGTCGCAGGCGTCGACCTTGGCCTGGATCATCGGCCAGTCGTCCCGCTCGTAGCCGTCGACACCAGCGTAGTCGTGGTCGAGGCCGGCGGGGATCGCGTAGTCGACGGGGCGGAGGATCTCCGTCGTGACTCCGTTCGCACGGAAAATGCGCTCGGCCACCTTCAGCAGGCCCTCGGTATGCGAGAGCTTCGGTGATCGCGTCAGCGTGCAGTTGAGCATCAGCACGCGGAGGTCGTCGTAGCGCGCCGGTGGCGCGTTGCATTGATGTTGGGTGATCTCGTCGAGCTGCTTGGTCATGCGCGCTCCTTTTCAGGCGGACTTCGCGAGGGCCTGGTCGAGGTCGGCGAGGATGTCGTCGATGTGCTCGATGCCGACGCAGAGTCGGATCATGTCCGGCGTGACGCCGGCGGAGGTGAGCTCCGCCTCGCTGAGCTGCCGGTGCGTCGTCGATGCCGGGTGCGCCGCGAGGGACTTCGTGTCGCCGATGTTCACGAGCCGGAGGAAGAGCTCGAGCGCGTCGTAAAACTTCACGCCCGCGTCGAAGCCGCCCTTGATGCCGAAGGTGAGGAGCGCCGAGGGCTTTCCGTTCGTGTACTTCTGGGCGAGCTCGTAATACGGCGAGTCCGGGAGCCCGGCGAACTTCACCCACGCGACGCGCTCGTGCTCGCTCAGGAACTTCGCCACGGCGAGCGCGTTGTCGCAGTGCCGCTCCATGCGGAGCGGGAGCGTCTGAAGCCCCTGCAGGATGTTGAAGGCGTTCATCGGGCTCAGCGCCGAGCCCGTGTTGCGGAGCGCCACGGTGCGCATGCGTCCGATGTAGGCCGCCGGCCCGAGGGCCTCCGTGTAGACGACGCCGTGGTAGCTCTCCTCCGGCGTGTTGAGCATGTGGAAGCGCTCCGCGTGCTCCGCCCAGGGGAACTTGCCGCCGTCGACGACCATCCCGCCGAGGGAGTTGCCGTGGCCGCCCATGTACTTCGTGAGCGAGTCGACGACGATGTCCGCGCCCCAGGCGATGGGCTTGATGAGCGCCGGGGTCGCCACCGTGTTGTCGACGATGAGCGGGACGCCGTGGGCGTGCGCCATGTTCGCGAGCGCCTCGATGTCGACGATGTTGCCCGCCGGGTTGCCGATGCTCTCGCAGTAGATGGCCGTCGTCTTGTCGTCGATCAGCGCCTGCATGGCCTCGACGCTGTCGTCCTTGGCGAAGCGAACCTCGACGCCGAGCTTCGGGAGCATGTGCCGGAAGAGCGTGTAGGTGCCGCCGTAGAGCAGCGGCACGCTGACGACGTTGTTGCCCTGCTCGGCGATGTTGACGATCGAGTAGTGCACCGCCGCGCTGCCCGCCGAGAGACCGAGGCCGGCGATGCCGCCCTCGAGCGCCGCCGCGCGTTGCTCGAGCACATCGACGGTCGGGTTCATGATGCGCGTGTAGATGTTCCCGGGGACCTTCAGGTCGAAGAGGTCGGCCCCGTGCTGCGCACTGTCGAACTCGTAGGCGATGGTCTGGTAGATGGGAACGGCCACGGCCTTGGTGGTCGGATCCGCCTTGAAGCCGGCGTGAATCGCGAGAGTTTCGTCTTTCATCTCATCGTCCTCGGTTGGGCGTTGCGCGTCAGGGGCGCGGCTTTCTCAGTTGCAGCGGGTCTTCGGGATCGACGCCGGGCATGAACTGCTGGCGCCGATCGAGATTGGTGAGCTGATACACGAGCCCGAGCCAGTTGTTGAACATGGCCTTCGCGGTATCGCCCCAGGTGTTGTCGAGCTGGGCGGCGACGGCGGCCTCGAGGGCCTTGTCCGATGCGTCCTCTGCGCGGGCCGATTCGAAGACGTCGCGCGCCATCGAGGCGACGGTCTCCTGCGCGTCCCCGGGGAAGTAGTTCACGGGGTGGGGCGGCGCGTCGCGCTCGCCCTTGGCGTGGCGGCGCACCTCGCGCCGGTACTCCTTGAGGAGGCTGTTCGCGTCGTATTCGGGGTGGCCCTGGAAGTAGACGACGCGGATCTGGTCCGGGCTCACGGCGAGGTGCACCTCGCCGAGCTCGTTCTCGGCGAGCACCTTCAGCCCCGCGCCCTCGATGGCCGCCTTGGGCACGTCGTTGTAGCGGGAGTGCGGCACGTCGAAGCGCGTGTTCAGGTCGCGGAGCAGCGGATGGGGCGCGCGCGCGAGGCGGTGCTGGAAGACGCCCCAGCGCTTCCCCGTGGGGAGCGGCGCGCGGACCAGCCCGTGGAGGTGCTGCCAGAGCGCGTGGCTGGCCAGGCACGAGCAAAGGATCGAGGCGACGTTGGTCTCGGCCCACTCGACGACACGAACGAGCGGTGACCAGAAGGCTTCGAGCTCGAGCTTCGGCGTCTCGACGTTCGCGCCGCTGATGATCAGCGCATCGAGTCCCTGCTCCTGGAGATTCTCGAAGCGCTCGTAGTGCGCGTCCACGTAGGCCTGAGCCTCGGGGCCCCGGTTCAGCTCCGGGAGCGAGAAGGGGTGCACGTAGAACTGCGCGATGCGGTTGCAGCTCCCGACCAGCCGGATGAACTGACGCTCCGTCGCCTTCAGCGCCGCGTCCGGCATCATGTTCAGGAAGCCGACGTGGAGCTCGCGGATGTCCTGCCGCTCCGCGAAGCCCACCGAGAGCACGTCGTGCCCCTGCTCCCGGAGCTGGGCGAAGGTCGGCAGCGAGCTGTGGGCGACGAGGGGCATCGGGGCGGAATCACGCAGCTACCGCAACGCGCGCGAACACACAAACTCGAACCGTCCGTGCGGCGGATCGGGGGGCCGCGAGGTGGCCCCTAGCGCAGCCAGACTAGCCCGGCGCTGGCGCCGCCGTGCGCGACGAGCACGCCTCCTTCGGGATGGCGCGTGAGGGCGACGGGGAGCTCGATGCGCGCCTCGACGCGGACCGCGCCGCCCCGCAGCCGGAGCACCTCACCGCGCTCGGTCTCGGCGATCCAGAGGTCGCCGGCCGCGTCGACGACGAGCCCCTCGGGGTTCGCCCAGGCGCCGCCCGGATGCTCGAGGGTCTCGAGACGCTCGCCGGCGAGGCTCCAGCGGGCCACGCGCCCGGGTCCGGCGCCCTGCTCGCTGATCCACACACCGCCTTCCGCGGCGGGCGCGAGGTCGAAGGGCGCGTCGAGCCCGCCGAAGAGCACCTCGGCGCTCTCACCGGGCTCGCCGAGGCGAACGAGCTCCCCCGCGAAGCCGATGGCGAGCCGGTCGCCGTCCCCGAGGCGCGTCGTGTTCCACGGCGCCGGCGCCGGCCGCCGGGCGACCAGCGTGAGCGCCGCGTCCAGCTCGAGGACCGCGTTCTCGAGCGTGTCGGCCACGAAGAGCGTCTCGCCCTCGTAGCGAAGGCCCGCGGGCTGGCCGCTCCCGAAGCCGGTCGCCGCCAAGGGCTCCGCGAGACCGGGCTCCGACCGGAGCAGCGTGCGACTCCGAAAGGTATCCGCGACGAGCACGCGACCCTCGGCGTCCACGGCCACGCCGTGAACGCCGCCGGGCAGCGCGAAGAGGCGCGTCGAGACGACGGGCGCATCCACGCCCTCGTCGCGCGGCGCCGCGTCCGTGAGAGACGTTCCGCCCTCCGTCGCCGCGTCCGGCGTCGTGGCATCCGGGGCTCCGAGGTCGGTTCCGGAGGCCGTGCTGCCACAGGCCGCGGCGAGAAGGGCGAGGAGTGAGAGCGTGCGGGTCATGGGAGCATGCAACCTGGTTGCAGAGGGCGTGGCCCACGTATACTGCGCTCGTGACCCGCGTCGCCCTCGACCAGCTCGGTGGAGTCGCCAGCGCGACGTGCGCGCTGCACTGCGTGGTCATGTCCTTCGCGCCGGCGCTCCTGCCGCTGCTCGGCCTCGGGGTGCTCGCGGGCGAGGCCTTCGAGTGGGGCTTCTTCGCCCTCGCCGTCGTCGTGGCCCTCGCCGCCGCGGCGCTCGGCTCCCGGGAGCCGAAGGTGCTCGCCGGCTTCGCCGCGGGGATCGGCGTGCTCCTCGCAGGCCGGCTGGGCGAGGCCTTCGGGCTCGTCGAGGGACCGGCGCTCCCGATCCTCGGGGGGACGATCCTCGTCGCGACGCACGTCCTCAGCGCGCGGCGCACGCTCGCCTGCCGCGAGCCCTGCTGCGACTGACGCTCAGGCGACCTTCGAGACCGACGGGAACTTCCCGGGGCGCCCGAGCAGGTAGCCCTGGAGCAGATCGGCACCGAGGTGCGTCACGGCGAGCTTCTCCTCCTGGGTCTCGATGCCCTCGCAGACCACGAGCGTGCCCTCTTCCTTCGAGAGCGTCGTGATCGCGCGGATGAGCCGCTGGCGCCGCGGGTCCTTCTGCACGTCGCGGACGAGGCTCATGTCGATCTTCACGATCTCCGGGCCCACCGTCGCGAGGCTCCCGAGGCTGCCGTAGCCGGCACCGAGGTCGTCGATGGCGAGCTGGAAACCCATGCGGCGGAGCGTCTGGAGCTTCTCGTCGAGGGCCGTGCCCGAGCGGAGCTCGGCGCGCTCGGTGATCTCGAGCACCACCCGATCCGCCACGCCCGCCAGCGGCGAGGCGGGGTCGTAGAGCTCCTCGTCGTCGAGGTCGTCGGGATGGAGGTTGATGAAGAGGTGGTCGTCGGGCTGGCCCAGCAGCAGCACGGTCGCCTCGGCCCGCACGCGGCGGCCAATCTCCCGGAGCCGGCCGTGCTCGATGGCGGCGTCGATGAACAGATCCGGTCGGCGGAGCGGCTCGTGCGTGCTCCGGAGCAGCGCCTCGTGCGCGAAGAGCGTCCCGTCCGGCCGGAAGATCGGCTGGTAGACGAGGTAGAGCTGACGGAAGGCCTCCTCGAGGTCGCTCGCGGCGTGGGTGCGCTTGCGCTGCTCGAGGCGCGCGCGGGCGATGATGCTGAGCCCGTCGCGCGCGGCCTTCACGGCCTTCTGGTCCTGGAGCGCCTTGTGGAGCGCCGCCCGGAGCTTGGGCATGTCGAGGGGCTTCGTGAGGTAGCCGCTGACGCCCACGTCGATGGCCTGCATCGCGGTCTCGAGGGAGGGGTCGCCGGTCATCAGGACCATGCGCGTCGTCGGCGCCACGTCCACGAGGCAGCGCACCAGCGTCACGCCGTCGAGCTCCGGCAGGTGCACGTCGCTGAGGATGATGTCGAAGCGCTCCCGCGCGACGATCGCGCGCACCTCCTCCACGCTCTCGGCGAAGGTCCCCTCGAGGCCGAGCTGGTCCAGGTTACGCATCAGCGAACGCCCGAACGCCACGTCGTCGTCGACGACGAGGATGCGCGGCCGAGCGACCGCGGGCGCTGAAGATCGGACCTGGGAGGCGCTCACCATCACGCCCATACGGACGGCGATGGGGGCGTTTGAAGCGTTACGAGGCTCCACGTATGCACCGGACGCTCTCCCCTCGCGCAACGGGCGCCAGGCGTTTCCGGTGTTGCCTGACGCCCGTGCGCCCTGGACCCTTTCGCGCCAGGGTTCGGCGTCATGGCGAGGCAGCGACGCAGCGCATCGGAGGCGCGTGAGCGAATCCTCGAGCACGCCCTTCGTCGCGTGCGCGAGGCCGGGCCGGATGCGCTCACGCTCAAGGCCCTCGCCCGCGACCTCGGCGTCTCGCATCCGGCCATCCTCCACCATTTCGGGAGCCGCGAGGCGCTCATGGAGAGCGTCGTGCGGGAAGCCATCGAGCGGCTGCAGCAGGAGATCCTCGCAGGCTACGCCCGGGCGGGGGCCCGCGTGGCCGAAGCCGGACTCGACGCCGCGGGGCCACCCACGGAGCTCATCCTCGGTTTCCTGGAGCGCGCCGGCGGGCTCCTCGTCGACGAGGAGCGAGGTCGGCTCTTCGGATGGCTCTCGCTCTCGCGCCGCGTCGGCGGGGAGGAGGACCTGGAGATCGGGACGCCGCTCGCCGAGCTGGCCACCGTCGCGCGGGCGAACGCCGACCCGGCGCTCGTCGAGCAGCTG
Source organism: Myxococcota bacterium (assembly GCA_038750805.1). Lineage (GTDB taxonomy): Bacteria > Myxococcota_A > Polyangia > Polyangiales > Houyiibacteriaceae > CALCTH01. Next base: position 3,974 of record JBCDGX010000060.1, on the reverse strand, counting down.
GACGAGGACGAGGTCCTCTTCGGCTTCGTGCTCTCGGCGCTCGCCGTGCTGGGTGAGAGCGTCTTCGGGCGCTTCGTCTTCCGGGCCGCGGGGCTCGACCCGGTCGCGGACCGTCCGCGCTTCCGCGCCTGGCTCGCCCGGAAGCTGATGCGCGTCACCGATCCCGAGTGAGCGCCGGATGCCCGGCCTTGACGCCCTCGCGTGCTGCCGTTACCTACATGACTGTAAGTGACAGCGTCGTAAGTAGCGACGCGTTCAGACCCCGAGGGATCGACCGATGAGAGGCTCTTCGATGACCGCCCCCTCCCGCTCCGGCGGAGTCCGCCGCGCGTCGAGCGCGCTCTATCGGCTCCTTCGCGATCCCGACGACACCAGCCAGGTCTTCGAGATCGTCCGCGCCTTCGAAGGCCCCGCGCTCCTGCGGAACTTCGCCCGCTTTCGCGAGACCGCGCTCGGCCGGGAGCCCGCGCCGAACCTCGCGCGCCGCCTCGCCGACCGCGACGCCCTGGCGGCCATGCCCGCGGGCTCCCTCGGCCGCGCCTACCTCAGCTTCGCGCAGCGCTACGGGCTGGCGGCGGACGGGCTCGTGGAGGCGAGCCGGCCCGTCGACTACTCGACCTTCGAGGACCCCGAGCATCAGGCCTTCGCCGAGTGGCTCCGGGACCAGCACGACCTCTGGCACGTGCTCACGGGATACGACCCCGACGTCGTCGGGGAGCTCTCGCTGCTCGCGTTCACCTGGGCCCAGACGCGGAACCCGGGCATCGCCCTGATCACGGGCACGGGCTACCTCGTGACGACCCCCTTCATGGCGCGGGGACCGGCGGCGCGCGCCACGATCCGCGAGGGCTGGCGCCGCGGCAGCGAGGCTGCGTGGCTCCCCGGCGTCGACTGGGCCTCCATGCTCCCGCGTCCCCTCGACGAGGTGCGCCGCGCGCTCGGCGTCGGCGCGCCCCCGGCGTACGCGCGGGTGTGGACCAAGGAGCTCCCCTTCACCCGAGCGTCCGCGCTGGCGAGCTGAGCCGCCCTTCGGGTGGCGCTGGTGCCGGCGCCGGGCCCGTGGCACGACGCACGCCGTGATCGTCGACGTGATCATCCCGGCGCTGAACGAGGAGCGGGCCCTGCCGAAGGTGCTCGCGGACGTGCCGCGCCCGCCCGTGCGTCGCGTGGTCGTCGCGGACAACGGCTCGACAGATCGAACCGCCGAGGTGGCCCGAGCCGGCGGCGCCGAGGTCGTGCACGAGGTGGAGAAGGGCTACGGGGCCGCCTGTCTCCTGGCGCTCGCGCACCTCGAGGCGGACCCGCCGGACGTTGTCGTCTTCCTCGACGGGGACTATTCGGATCACCCGGAGGAGCTCCCCTCGCTCCTCGCGCCCCTCGCCACGGGCGCGGACCTGGTCATCGGCTCGCGCACGCGCGGGGCGCTCCGCCGCGGCGCGCTGACCCCGCAGCAGCGGGCGGGGAACGCCGTCGCCTGTGTGGCGCTGAGGGTGCTCTACGGCGCCCGCTATTCGGACCTCGGCCCCTTCCGGGCCATCCGCTGGGATGCGCTTCAGCGCCTCGGCATGAAGGACCGGAACTGGGGCTGGACCGTCGAGATGCAGATCAAGGCTGCGCAGCAGGGCCTCGTGCACGCCGAGGTGCCCGTCTCGTACCGGCCGCGCATCGGCGAGAGCAAGGTGAGCGGGACCGTCCGCGGCACCCTCGGCGCGTCCTGGAAGATCCTCTGGCTCCTCGCCCGGCACGCGGGAGGCGCGCGCCCGTGAGCGTCGCGCTCCTCGTCTTCGCGAAGGCCCCCGTGCCCGGGGAGTGCAAGACGCGCCTCGCACCCGCGCTCGGCGAGGCCGGTGCCGCGCGCCTCTACCGCGCCTTCCTCGAGGACGTGCTGCGCGTGGGCGCGGACGCGGGCTTCGCCCTCGAGCTCTGGTGCGCCGGGGACCTCCGGCATCGCGACCTCGCGGAGCTCTCGGCGCGCTTCTCTGCGGACCGGCGGGCGCAGCCCCAGGGGGACCTCGGCGCCCGCATGACCGTGGCGCTCGGCGATGCGCTCGCGCGCCACGAGCGCGCGCTCCTCGTCGGCTCGGACCTGCCCACGCTCCCGGCGCGGCTCCTCCGTGCGGCGGCGGACGGGCTCGACGAGGCGCCGAGCGTGTTCGGTCCGAGCGGGGACGGCGGCTACTGGATCGTCGGCGCGCGCGGCGCCGTGCCCGCGTTTCCGAACGTCCGCTGGTCCACGCGCCACGCGCTCGCGGATTCGCTCGCGGGAAACCCTGAAGCCACGCTCGTCGAGCCCTGGTACGACGTGGACGCGCCCGACGACCTCGAGGTGCTGAAGGCGCATCTCGGCGTGGACCCGGAGGTCGCGCCCGCGACGCGGGCCGCGATGGACGCGCTCGGGCGCTAGACGCTCTATCGCGCGTGGGCGCCGCGTTCTACGTTGGCTCCGCCATGACCCGGTTCCACCGCTGCTCGTGCGCCGCACGCGTCGCCCTCCTCTTCACCCTCGCGTGCGGCAGCTCGGACGCCATGGACCTCCCGGACGCGGGCGCGCCGGATGGCGGCGTGATGGACGCGGGGGCCCCGGACGCGGGCGTGCCCGTCCCCGAGGGGCCGGCCGGTTTGCAGCTCCGGTGGCTCCTCGACGTCTTCGCGGGCGAGGCGACGCTGAGCACGGACGAGGTGTCCATGCGCTTCACCGAGGCGTTCCTCGGCGCCGTCGGGAGCGCGGAGGAGATCGTGTCCATCCTCGCCCAGATCCGGGACGAGAGCGGGCCGGCGACGCTCGTCGAGGTCGAGGCCGCGCCGGACGGGACGCAGCTGCTCGCCGTCGTCGTCTACCGCATGGGAACCTACGGGCGCGTCGCGCTCGCGACCGAGGCGGCCGCACCGAACCGCATCGGCGGCCTGCTCTTCGCCGACGGATCGGACCGCGACCCGACCCTCGACACCCCCGAGGAGGCGAGCGTGCGCCTGGCCGAGCTGGCCCCGGACACGGGCTTTCTCATCGCCGAGCTGGTCGACGGGAGCTGCGCGCCGGCGGCGGAGGCGCGCGCGGACGCGGTGCTGGCCATCGGCTCGACCTTCAAGCTCTACGTCCTCGCTGCGCTCGCCGACGACGTGCAGGCCGGGACCCGCGCGTTCACGGACGTGCTCGCCATCCGGGACGACCTGAAGAGCCTCCCCTCGGGGCGCCTCCAGGACGAGCCCGAGGGCACGGAGGTCACGCTCCGCGAGCACGCGGACCTGATGATCTCCATCAGCGACAACACGGCCACGGACCATCTGATGTTCGCGCTCGGCCGCGAGAACGTGGAGCGGGTCATGGTCGAATCCGGTCACCGCACGCCGGCGCGGAACACGCCCTTCCTCAACACGCGCGAGCTCTTCGTCATCAAGCTGAACCTCGACGCGGCGGCGCAGGATGCGTACCTGGCGGCGGACGTGCCGGCGCGGCGCGAGCTCCTTCAGGGCTACCGCGCCCTGGAGCCGAACACGGACGTGGTCTGGGTGAGCCCGCGGCGCGTCGAGGACTTCGAGTGGTTCGCGGACGCGCACGACGTCTGCGCGATCGTCGCCGAGCTCGCCGCGGACGCCGAGGTGCCCGCGACGGCGGCGGTCGAGGACGTGCTCGCGATCAACCCGGGCATTCCGGACGCGGCCGGCCTCTTCTCGTACGTCGGCTTCAAGGGCGGCAGCGAGCCGGGCGTGCTGAACCTGACCTGGCTCGTTCGCCGCGCGAGCGACGGGCGCGCGTTCGTGGTCAGCGTCGGCGCGAACGACCCGGACGCCCCCCTCGACGACCCGGCCCTCTTCTACGTGGCCTCCGCGATCCGCGCGCAGGCTGCGCGGCTCTAGCAGCGGCGGAGGTGGAGACGTCGTACTAGCGCCGACACTCTTCGACCCGTCGAGCCACGAGCGCCTCGAGCTCGCCCACCTCTTCCTCCGTCCACGAGGCTGGCGGGCCCGGCGGCGGC
>JBCDGX010000059.1:0-14353 GCA_038750805.1 Myxococcota bacterium | reverse complement strand
GCCGCCGGCAGCGCGTCCTTCGGCCAGGTCACGGTCATCGGCATGCGGCGCGTGTGCACCGCGCCCTGCACCGCCGACGTACCGCCCGGGACCTGGGGCGCGTGGATCGACGTCGGCGACGGACGCCGGCGACGCGTGCGCGAGATGGTGGACCTTCGGACGGGAACCTATCGTCTCGAACGCCAGTCCCGTCGGGGCGTGCGGATCTTCGGCTGGACGATGATCGGGGTCGGGATCCTGACTTCCAGCATCCTCTTCGCGGCGGGAGCCGCCACGGCCCAACCCGAGGAGTTCGGCGACCCGGACCCGCGCTTCGCTCTGCTCTTCGGCGGCGGCATCGTGCTCCTCGGAACCGTATTCACCGGCGTCTTCCCCCTCGCCTTCGCCGGCCGTGACCGCGGCCGCGTCGTGCGCGTCGAAGAGCCCGCGCTTGCCCGGGCGTGGTGAGCGCATCGCCGTGAGCCCCTAGGCTGGGCGCCATGGCCATCGACGAGTCTCTCTTCGTCGCGTCCGGGATGGATGTGGCGCGCTTCGAGGTGGAGGAACGCATCGCGGCGCCGCCCGAGCGGATCTTCGCGGCGTTCGCGACCGCCGCGGGCTTCGTGGACGCCTTCGGGCCGGAGCGCGAGGCGCTCGTCGCGCACATCGACCTCGCCATCGGGGGCCGCTACGAGTGGCTCTTCGACGGCGCGGTCGGGAGCAACGGCTGCCAGGTGCTGAGCTACCTGCCCGGACGGATGATCTCCTTCAGCTGGAACGCCCCGCCGACCCAGCCCGCGCAGCGCGCGAAGCGGACCTGGGTGGTCGTGGAGCTCGCGCCGGAAGACGGCGGAACCCACGTACGCCTCACGCACCTCGGCTTCGGCCCGGGGCCCGCGTGGGAGACCACGCGCGCCTACTTCGAAGAGGCCTGGCCGCACGTCGTCGCGACCATGAAGGCCAACCTCGAAGCCTGAACGCGACCGCCCCGGCGCGCGGATCGCGCGCTCCTCCCCATCGCCAGAGGTGTTACGTCGGTGTCGGGACCGAGGCCCAGGTGCCGGCCCATCCGACTGACTTCATTCACGAAATACGCCGCACCGACCGATCTGGGCCGCCCTCGAAACCCCGCGCGCCTGCCCGTACGTTGAGTTTCGTGGAGGTGAGTCTCATGCGATGGGCGAAGGGAGCGGTGGGTCTCGGCGCCCTCCTCGTCGGTCTCGCCGGCTGCACGGGAAACATCGGCGAGCCGGGCGTGGGCAACGGCGGACCCGTCGACCCGAACGGCGGCGCGCTGCCCTGCGGGGACGGCATCTGCGAGGAAGGCGAGGTCGAGCCGGCGGAGACGACGGCCTACCCGCGCCTCAGCCACACGCAGTGGGAGAACACGGTCCAGGACCTCTTCGGCTTCCCGGTGCCCGTGGGGGCGAGCTCCTCCTTCACGGCGGACCCGAGCGGCACGACGAACTTCGACAACGACAGCACGCTCCTCGACGTCGGCCCGAACCTCTGGGGCGACTACCAGGCCGCCGCCGAGATGGTGGTCGCGTCGGTGGTCGGCGACGGAGCGCGCGTCTCCGCGCTCGCGGCCGGGACGGCGTCCGCCGAGCCCTTCGTCGCGGCCTTCGGTCGCCGCGCGTTTCGGCGGCCCCTCGCGAGCGAAGAGGTCACGCGCTACGCGGCGATCTTCGCCGAGGGCCCGCCCACTACCCGGTGCTGGAGCCCTTCACCGCCGGCATGGCCATCGTCGCCGAGACGATGCTCCAGTCGCCGCATTTCCTCTATCGCATCGAGCACGGCGCGCTCGAGGGCGGGGTCATCGCCCTCGACGACCACCAGCTCGCTTCGCGCCTCTCCTACCTGCTCTGGGACACCATGCCCGACGCCGAGCTCTTCCGGGCGGCGGACGCGGGCGAGCTCCGGAGCACGAACGCCCTGGCCGCGCAGGCCCGGCGCATGCTCGACGACCCGCGTGCCGAGGAGAAGCTCCTCGACTTCCACCGGCAGCTCCTCGACCTCCACATCTACGACGACATCCGCCTCGACGGCTTCCCCGCGACCATCGGCGTGACCATGCGCGAGGAGGCCGAGCGCTTCCTCAGCGAGGTCCTCTTCGTCGAGCGCGGCGGCCTGAACGAGGTGCTCACGGCGAGCTACAGCTTCGTCGACGCGGACCTCGCGGCGCTCTACGGCCTCTCCGGAAGCTACGGCGACGCCCTCGAGCGCGCCGAGCTCGACCCGACGCAGCGCGCGGGCATCTTCACCCAGCCGGGCTTCATGGCCTCGCACGACGGCGACGCGGCGCCGATCCACCGGGGCATCCTCATCAACCTGAAGATGCTCTGCACGGAGCTGCCGGCGCCGCCGGTCTTCGATCCGCTGGAGCTCGTCGGCGACACGCGCCGCGAGCAGCTCGACTCGATCACCGGCGAGGGCACCTGCGGCGCCACCTGCCATGCGCAGTTCATCAACCCCGTCGGCTTCGCCTTCGAGACCTTCGACGACGCGGGGCGCTGGCGGACGGAGGACAACGGCTTCCCCGTCGACGCGACGGCGCAGATGGTCTTCCAGGACGGGTCTCGGCATCGCTGGGACGGGCCCGTGGAGCTCGCCGCGGCCATGGCCGGCAGCCAGCGCGTGCACGAGTGCTACGTCGGCAACTGGATCGAATACGCCTTCGGCCGGCCGCTCCAGATCGGCGACGAGGGCCTCCGCCAGGGCCTCGCCCGCGAGTCCCGGGAGGGCCTCGGCGTGAAGGAGATCATCGTGAGGCTCGTGACCAGCGAGCTCTTCACCCAGCGCAGGCAGGAGCGCAGCTGATGCGGAAGCCGTCCTCGACCCACGGCAGCATGGGCCGCCGCTTCTTCCTCCGCGGCGCCTTCGGCGCGACCGTGGGCATCCCCTTCCTCGAGGGCTTCGCCCGGCGCGTGGTGAGCGCCCAGGAGATGCCGACGCCGCGCTTCGCGATCTTCACGCGCCAGGGCAACGGCGTCGCCCAGGAGGACGCCGGCGAGCCCGATCGCTACTGGCCGACGGCCACGGGGCGCATCACGGCGGCGTCGCTCACGAGCGGCGAGAACGCGAGCCGGGCGCTGAGCGAGATGGCTCGCTACGCCGATCGCTCCCTCTTCGTCGCGGGCACGCGCTTCGCCTTCCCGGGCAACATGTGCGGACACTCGGGCGGCGGGAACCAATGCCTGACGGCGGCGCGCGTGAGCGACTCGCCCTCGGGCCCGGACTCGGTCGCTCTCGGCATCTCCATCGACACCGCCATCGCGAACGCGCTGAACCCCGCGGGCGTGCAGCCTCCCTGCCTCTTCGTCGGGCGCAAGAGCGGCTACCTGCCGGAGGTGCTGAGCTACTCGGCGCCGCGGGAGATCCGCACGGCGGACAACGATCCCTTCGTCGAGTACGAGCGCATGCTCCGGCTCTCGGGGTCCGACGCGCCCGAGGCCATGGGCGTCGAGCGCCTCCGCCGGCAGAGCGTGAACGACCTCGTGCGCGAGGAGATGCAGGCGCTGCTCGCGCGCCCGGACCTGAGCCGCGCCGACCGCAACCGGCTGGACATGCACTTCACGTCCATCCGGGACCTCGAGATCGCGCTGAGCTGCCGGCTCCCGGTGATGCGCGAGATGGCCCTCGAGGGCATCGACCCGCTGAGCGCGGGCAACTACCAGGCGGTGGCGCGGCTCCATCACGAGCTGATCGCCATCGGCATCGCGTGCGGCTACACGCGGAGCGCCACGCTCCAGTACGGCAACGGCAACGACGGGACCCAGCACGTGCTGCCGGGCGTCGAGGTGCCCGGGGTGATCTCCCTCGGCCAGGAGCTGCCGCGCTTCCATCAGATCTCGCACCGGATCTACAGCGACGGATCCGAGGGCGACCCCATCGCGAACGCCCAGCTCCTGCACCACTACATCGACCGGATGCACCTCCAGCTCTTCGTCGATCTCTGCGACCGCCTCGACGCCTACATCGGCCCGGACGGCGCGCCGCTCCTCGATCACGGCGTGGCGGTGATGACGAACGACCTCGCCGGCGGCGTGAGCCACTCGTACTGGAACGTGCCCTGGATCATGGTCGGCGGCTGCGGCGGCTTCTTCGACGTGGGCCGCTACGTGGACCTCCGGGAGGAGCGCGGCGAGTGGGTCACCCACAACCAGCTGCTGAGCACCATCCTCACGGCCGTGGGCGTCCTGAACCCGGATGGCAGCATCGTCGACGACTTCGGCGACAGCTCGCTCCAGCGCGGGCTCGTCCCGGAGATCATGGCGCCCGGCGCGCTCGCCTGACGCGCCTCCGCACCGCCCACGTGTGAGGCGGGTTACAATCGGGGCATGTCCCCCCCGCCTCGTCCCGGAGCGTTCGCCCTCGCGGCGCTCGTCGCGCTGGGCTGCGGCGGCGGCTCGGGGGCGCTCCGCGACGGCGACGGGGACGGCATCACGGACCTCGACGAGGACGCCGCGGTGGCCGTCGACACGGACGGCGACGGGGTGCCGGACTTCGAGGACGACGACTCCGACGGCGACGGCGTGAGCGACGCCGTGGAGGCCGGGGACGACGATCCCGCCACGCCTCCCGTCGACACGGACGGCGACGGCGACCCGGACTTCCGGGACCTCGACGCCGACGGCGACGGCCTGGCGGACGCGGCGGAGGAGGACGCGGGGACCTCAAGGACGGCCCCCGACTCGGACGACGACGGCTTCACGGATGGGGTCGAGGTCGCCGTCGGCACGGACCCGCTCGACGCCGCGGACGACCCGGATGCGCGGGGCGAGGCCGTGGCGCTGGTGCCGCAGGAGGGCACGGGCGAGGACGTGACCCTGCGCTTCGAGACCCACGTGCGCGAGGCCGACGTCTACTTCCTCTTCGACAAGTCGGGGGGCATGCAGGAGGAGGTCGATGCCCTGCGCGACGGCGTCGAGGCGCTGGTGGACGGCCTCGTGTGCGGCCCCGGCGAGACGCCGGCGGCGGACGGCTGCGTAGAAGCGCTCTGGACCGGCGTCGGCCAGTACCACGCCCCCTACAACCACCTGCTCTCGCTTCAGGCCAACGCCACGGCCGCGCGGGATGCGATGGCCGGCATCGTGGCGGAGGACAGCATCAGCCGCGAAGACTTCTTCGAGGCGATCACGTGCATGGCCGACGGGAGCTGCGGGACCGGCTGCACCCCACCCCTCGGCTGCCCGGGCTTCCGGGAAACGGCCGTGCGCCTCGCCCTCGCGTTCACGAGCGAGGACTCGGACGAGGGCACGCTCGCCGACGCGACGGCGGCCATGGAGGCGGCGCGGATTCACTTCGCGGGCATCTTCAGCGGCGAGGACCCGGCGCTGCGCGCCGACATGGAAGATCTCGCGAGGGCACTCGGCGACGTCCGGGCGGATGGCGAGACGCCCCGTGTGCTCGACGCCCAGGGCGCCGAGGCCTCCGCGGCCGCGGCGGAGGCCATCGCCGAGACGCTGCTCGAAGGCTCGCTGCGCGTGACGATCGACCTCGAGGATCTGGACGACGACGGCGTGGACGCGACGGCCTTCGTCGCCTCGCTCGCGACGCACCCCGGGGGGGCCGCCGGCTGCACGGCCGTCGGCCTCGTGGAGGACGCGGACCTCGATGGCGCCCCCGACACCTACCCGGAGCTGCCCGCCGGCACGCCGGTGTGCTGGGACCTGGTCCCGCGGCGCCCGGAAGGGCTCGCGCCCTCGGAGACGCCGCGGGCCTTCGCGCTCGACCTCCGCGTGCGTGGCGACGGGAGCCCACTCGACCAGCGGCGGCTCTGGTTCGTGGTGCCCTGACGCAGCGGGCGCCGGCTCAGTGCTTCCGCGCGTCCTCGAGGGCCTTCTGAGCGAGCTCGCGCGCGTGACGCTCGGCGTCGAAGTCGATGACCTCGGCGGTCTCCCCGGCCTTGCGCTTCTTCTTCTTGGCCGGAGGGCGCCGGCTCCGCTCGCGCCACCACTTCTTCGGCAGCTCCCACGCGAGGGCGCCGTCGAAGGGCGGGAAGGGGATGAGGTTCAGAGCGGCGATGATCAGGTTCCAGCCCGTGAGCGCGCTGTAGAGCTCGTAGGCGAAGGCGTTCGGCGGCAGGCCGAACACGAGCGCGTACGCCTGCGCCCCGAGGAAGAGCGCGAACTGCGCGAGCACGCCGCCCCACGCGATGATCATCGCGTCCTCGTAGGTGCCCGGGTTGTGGATGCATACGCCGCCGAGGCCCGTCACGCGCATCTCGAGCACGGTCAGCTTCCGCCGCCAGACGAGCACCGCGTGCCCCAGCTCGTGCAGGATGATGATCAGGAAGAACCCGACCCAGAACCCCGGAACGAAGCGAAACTGCCCGAGGATCAGCGCCGCCAGGGGAGCGCTCCAGTGGATGCGCACCGGCACGCCGCGCACGCGGAAGACGGTGAGGAAGCCCGTTTCGCCGGTCACGGCATCAGCCTAGCTCAGCTTGGGGACGCTGGCGCGTGTGCCTCGGGGCGCTCGACGGTGCGCCCCCAAGGCCGGTTCGGTCAGAAGAGCACGTCGTCGGAGCCCGGGGTGTCCGGGCTCACGAGCTCGACCGCTGGCGACTGAGCGAGGCGCGTCAGGGGCTCGATGCTCGTGACTTGAACGGTGAAGACGGTCATCCGGCCGGCCCGGTCCGCGGCCCTCACGCTGGCACTCGTCACTCCGGGGCATGCCTCGAGGTAGGGAAGCGCGCGGTCCGGGGGTACGAGCAGAAGCCCCTGCGCCCTTCGCACCGACGGGCCGCCGGTCTGGAGCCTCCCCCGAAGGCCCTCGGGCATCGCACTCCGGCTGCGGTAGGCCGGGAAGCTCGCGCACGGCGGGGGCTCCCGGCGGACCCAGTCGCGCACGCGGTCCCGCTGCCGGAGAAGGGAGCGCGCGAGGGAGAGAGCCGCCACGACACCATCGGGCCCCGAGCTTCCGACGCCTCGCGCGTGACTCCACCGGCCGTCCTCGCCCCCCACGCCCTGGAAGCGCGGGTTCGGCAGATACGCGCTCAAGGGCATCGAGACCCGGACACCCGAGCGCGGCAGCCGGAGGTCTCCCCAGTCCGCCAGAAGGAGCCCGTCACCGCCATCGACCGCGCCGACGAGGGTGGCACCGGCGTAGGTCTGGAGCGTTCGCGTGACGAGCTCGCACGCCGGGCCGCAGGACCCACCAACGACCACGAAGAGCAGCGGCTCGTCGAGGCTCCGCACGTAGGCATGCGGCGCGAAGCCGTCCACGGGCGGGCGGCGATTCGCGGGCTCGGCGCCTACGAAGGGCGCGTAGGCGGAAGGGTCGCGGGGCGCCCGTGCAGCTCGTTCGGTGGCCACGGCCCGCATCTCGTCCGCCCGCCGGCCGTGGCGCACGTCGATGGCGCGGAGCGGGTGAAGCTCGGCGAGCCCGCTCAGACGACGGAGCAAGGGGAGCGCCGGCCGCGGATCGTGACCCCGGCTCGTGCGAAGGTCCACCACGACGGCTTCGGCCCGGGCAGCGCGCGCGACCGCCCCTTCGAACCCCTCCCACTCGCTCGTGGTGGCGCCGGCCGCCCGAGGCCCTGACGGCGGGAAGCCCCGGATACCGAGGAGGGCGATCCGGACCGCGGCGGGCCCCGGCTCCTCCAAGAGGGCGTAGGCACGCTCGCTGTTCTCCGCCACGTTGGCCACGACGACGGCGCGGTTCGAGGGCGCTAGATCGCGGGTCCGGTGACACGGCGCCCCGAAGGTGCCGGGCCCCGCGACGAAGAGCCGGATGCGGGGCTGGCCATCGACCTCACGGGCCAGGGCGCGGCAGAACGGCTCGGGGCTCAGCCGGCGAACGGAGATGCCGTCGAGGCCGCCCACGAAGTGCCGCCACCGGGCGTCCGGCACGAGCGAGCGCCCTGCATACACCTCGTCGAGCGCGCGCTCGAGCACGGCGATGTCCGCCCGCACCGCGGCGCGACTCAACCGCCCGCCGGGCGGCCGAGGCGCCGGCTGCGCGAGACCCAGCGCAGCGAAGGCCAGCGCCAGCGACGTGACGAAGAGACGGGAGAACATGGCGAAGGACGCACGCGTTGCCCATGGGGAGCCCGCACGCGGCCAGACAAGCATGACGACGAGCGGCCCGGTAGCCATGCGTCTCACGCATCTCTCGCGCTCGCGACGGCGATGCCATCGATGGCCGTCCGCGCGCGGCTCGTCACGCATCTGTGGCGGGTCAGGCCGGAGGCTCCGTCGCGACCGCTTCGTGGCCTTCATCGACACCACCGACGACAGCTTCGAGCGCGTCCTGACGCCGGACACCTGCGGCTATCTGCAACACGCACGGGCGACCGCGTCCGGCGATCTCCTCTTCGGTACCGGGGTCCGCTCGACGGCCTTCGAGGTCACGTCGGCCGGCCGCATCGGTGGCCCGACCTGCGTTCTCCGCGTGGGGAGCGAGGACTTCGCCGTGGCCCGCGTCGCCGAGCCGCGAGAGCTCCCCGGCGGCGCGACGGCCGGCGGCTTCTTCTTCGTCAGCGACACGAGCGCCTTCGTCCGCGTGCTGGACGAGGCGGCCATCCCCGGCGGGGACCCAGCGGCGCTGACGCGCTTCGAGCTCAACGGCGGCGCGTACTGGCGCTGGGGCTTCATCCGCGATCTCGCCTCCCGGGACTTTGCCCCCGTGGACGGGACGGAGCTCGCGGCGGGCTTCGCGCTGTCCCGGGTCCTCGGCGGCCGTCGCTTCGCCGTCGAGCTCTCCCCGAGCTTCACGGGCTCGCGCGTGGTCGAGCTACGTCCGGATGGGACCGTGGCGCCCCTCAGGCCGCAGCCCGCACGACCACGCGCTCGAGGAAGTCGGCCGCGATGGCCGCGAAACGCTGGGGCTCTTCCTCGTGGACCATCAGCTTGCCGGGAAGCACCTCGAGCTCCGCGCCGCCCCCGAACTGCGGCAGGCAGGCCCGCGCGCCCGAGAGCTTGAACCAGGGGTCCCGGTCACCCCAGATGAGCTGGGCCGGGCAACGGAGGGCGGCGTGCACATCGGCCATCTCGGCCATGAAGCTCGGATCCATGGCCTCGACCAAGGCGAACTGGTCGTCGCGGACGGCCTTCGATGCGAGCATGGGGCCGACGTAGAGCCGCTCGAGCTCCGCATCGAAGCGCGCCGGATCGAGCAAGCAGGTCCCAAAGCCCCAGGCACCGCGCCGCAGCGGGCGAACGCGGAGCGCCGCGATCAGGGCCAGGCGCCCCACGCGCGTCGCCGCGACCCGCAGAAAGCGCGCAAAGAGCGGCGAGACGTGTCCGGGCATCTCCGTGTTGCCGAGCACGAGCGCGCTCACCTGCTCGGGCCGCCGCGCCGCCAGGGCGCGCGTGACCATGCCGCCGCTATCGAAGGCGAGGAGCGCGTAGCGGTCGAGCCCGAGCGCGTCCACGGCGCCGCCCAGCGTGTCCACGTGGCGCCGTAGATCGATGGCGCTTCGGTCGTGCGTGAGGGTCTTTCCCGCACCTGGCAGGTCGATGAGGTGGCAGCGAAAGCGCGTCGAGAGGTGGGGCAGAAGCCCGCGGTAGGTCGCGCTCCAGAAGGGCCAGCCGTGCACGAAGACGAGGTCCGGGCCCTCTCCGACCGTCCAGGTGGCGAGGTGCGCGTGGTCGAGGCGGAGGAAGGTATGCGGTGTGTCGAACATGTTCCGAGCCTGCGCGCCGCGCGACCCGGGGACGATGACCTCGGGAGGTCAAGGGACCGGCCGGCCGGAGAGTGAGCCCCGTCCGCGGCGCTCCGCGATGCTGACGAGGATGCGCCGCCGGGTTCCGTGCTACGTGGTGCGCTCGAAGCGGCCCCCCGAGGCCCCAACGCGGCGGGTAAGGACATGGAGCAGGTGGGGCCTAGGGGAACGAAGCCGACGAACGTCAGAGAGCCCACGGGGCGCGGCGCGCGACGCGGAGCCGTCTGGGCCGCGGGGCTCGTGGTCGCGATGAGCCTTCTCGGTGCCTGCGGGGGCGACGCCGTCGCTGTTCCGGACATGGAATCACTGCGCGACGCCGGCGCGCCCGACGGAGGGGCGCCCGACGGTGGTGCGGACGACCCGACGTACCTCGCGGTGCAGCGAGTTCGTACGCCGGACTCGCGCAGCGTGCTCTTGTCGCTCCTACCGAACCTCGACGCCCGCACGCTCGACCGGAGCCGCGCGCTCGAGGTGTCCGGCTTTTCCCGCGCCACGGCCTTTGGTGGGAAGGTCTTCGTGTTCGACGGGGAGAGCGGTGTCGTGACGCGATACGCCGTGAGCTCCGGCCGGGATTTCGTCGAAGAGGCGCGCCTGAGCTTCGCCAGCTTCGGCATCGTCGCGTTCAGCACGAGCTTCGCCTTCGCGAGCCCGACGCGAGCGTTCTACTTCGACCTGACCACCGCTCAGCTGCTGGTCTGGGACCCGGCGGCCATGGCCATCGTGGGGGCCGTCCCCGTGCCCGAGGCTCAGCGCGACGACCTCACCGCCACGAGCGGCGGCCTCGTCCAGGTCGCCGGCGAGATCCTCGCCCCCGTGTCCTGGCGAAACACCGCGGCACGGGAGCTCGTCCCAGCCGTGGTGGCGCTCGTCTTCTCCGCCGAGGATGGGCGCCTCCTCCGCGTGGACGAGAGCGAAGCCTGCGCGATCTCCGCGGGCGTCGTTCCTGCCGGCGACGACACCTATTACCTCGTCGGCGACGCCGAGTCCGGGATCTTCGACCTCTTCGGCGACGAACCCCTTCCTCCCCCGTGCGCCGTACCCGGCCGGGTGGGCGTGGGCCTCGACGAAAGCGCCACCATCGACCTCCGGGCCCTCACGGGCGCCCCCTATGTCAGCGGCGCCCTCGGCGCCGGGGTCGGCCGCTTCGTGACGCAGGCCTACGACGCCGACATCGACCCCGAGTCACTGACCAACCCCTTCACCTTCGGTGCCATGGAGCTGTGGCGCTTCGCGGTGGTGGATCTGGGGGCTGGCCGCATCGACATCGCCGACGCACTGCCGCTCAGCCGGATCGCCTTCGCGACGTCGGCGGTGGACGGTGAGCCCCTGGTGTCTGTGGTGCGGGCCGACTCCAGCGAAACCACGGTGTATCGCCTCACCGAGGGAGGCCCGGTCGAGAGCGTCACGGGGACCGGGGACGTGCAGCGCATCGTCCGCGTCCGCTGAAGCCACGTGATTCGCGCAGCCTCCTCGCGTCCTGTCAGCGCCAAGGCGCGGGCGATGACCTCGGGAGGTCAAGGACCGGCGCTCGCGGGCTCGCTACCCTCGACCCATGACCACGCCGCCCCGGAGCGCGACGCTCTTTGCCGCCCTCCTCAAGTACTGGCGCGGCCTCCGCGGCATGACCCAACTCGACCTCGCCCTCGCCGCCGACGTGTCGACGCGACACCTGAGCTACCTCGAAAATGGACGCGCCAAGCCCAGCAGGGAGATGGTGCTCGTGCTCGGCGCCAAGCTCGACCTGCCCCTCCGCGAGCAGAACGCCTTCTTCGAGGCCGCGGGCTTCGCGCCGCCTTTCCCCGAGCCTTCCGTCGACGGTGAGCTCGACCCGCCCATCGCCTTCGCCCTCGAGCGCATGTTCGCGCACCACGAGCCCTACCCGATGGTCGCGATGAACCGGCGCTACGACATCCTCCGCCACAACCACGGCTTCGCGAAGCTGATCGCGCCGCTCGGAGCCGAGGCCCTTTCGAAGCCCTTGAACGCCTTCCATATGCTCTTCGACCCAGCGCTCGCACGACCGCTCGTCGTCGACTGGCCGCGCACCGCGCGCGCCCTTCTCAGCAGGCTCCATCGCGAGTCGCTGCACCGACCGAAGGACCCGAGCCTCGCCAGCCTCCTCGAGGAGATGCTCGCCTACCCGGACGTACCCGCCGAATGGCGCCAGCCCGACTTCGCTACGGCGAGCCTCCCGACCTTCAGCCTCGGTCTCCGCTGGGGTGGCGCCACGCTTCGCCTCCTCACCACCGTCACGGCCTTCAGCGCCCCGGGCAACGTGACGCTCGAAGAGCTTCAGATCGAAGCCTACTTCCCTCTGGATGAGGCGACCGAACGTACGTTTGAGTCCATGCGCGCGCGATGAGCTGACGATACCGGTCGTTCTCGGTACGATTCTCGGGTGCTGCTCCGCCCAATCGCCGTCTCGCTCTTGCTCCTCGGTGCCTGCACGCGAAGCGCAGCAAGCGAGCCCGCGGCGGATGCGGGCTTCGCCACCGAAGACGCCGCGGCCGGGGACGCGGGCCCGGATGGGGCGCGTGACGCGGCCGCGGACATAGCGCCCCTCGACGCCGACGCCGACCTCGGGACCCTCCCGGAGGGCGTCACCTTCGCCTTCCTCGAGGAGACGCGCGACCCCGTCGGGGGCTTTCCCTTCGACGCCTGCAATCCGCTCGGCACGCCAAGCGGTCGCTGCCCCGCGGAGACGATCTGCGGCCTTCGCGACGACCGCGGTCAGTACCTCCCATCCGTTCCGGGTGGCGTCGTCGCCACCTATCCGCTCTGCGGCCGCTCCGGCGACGCGCCCTTCGAGGTCCGCGTGGACCTCGAGGGCTTCGGCAACGACGCGCCGGTCACCGTGGGGCTCCGCCTTCTTGTCGGCGGCGAGGCGCCCATTTCCGAGTCCCCCGTGACCCTCACGCTCCAGCCCGAAGGGCGTCAGGGCCTTCCGCGCCGCGTCGCCTTCGACGACGCCGGACACCTCGAGCTCGCCCTCGACCGGGGCACCTACCTGGTGCGGCTCGACCTCCGTCGCGTCGCCGGGCCGCAGGGCGTACGGCTCGGAAGGCTCTCCGTGGGCGGTGCGGGCGAGGCCCTCGTCGACGTGGAGGGTGTGAGGGGCACCCTCGAAATTCACTTCGTCGACCCCGCCGGCGCCCCGGTTCCCGGCTTCGACCTCCGCGAGCTGATCCTCTTCGGCGAATACGGGCGCATCAGCACCTACCCCGCCGCCGCCACGCCGACGGAGGTGCTCCTCGAGCCCGGCTTGCATTACGCGATACCCTCGGGCGTTTTCGGACCGGCGACACACACCGTGCAGGCCGCGCCGAGCGAGCTCCTCCTTTCCGCCGGGGAGCGTCCGGCGCTCCGCTACGACGTGCCGGCCGTGTCCATGGAGGGCACCCTCCGCATCGATGGCGAGGTGCCGCTATGGGGAAGCGTGCGCCCCGTGTTCGCCGATCGCTTCACGGGCGCTGCCCCGATCGCCGAGGACGGCGCGTACACGGTCCACGGACCGTCGGGCCTCCCGTTCCGCCTTCAGGTTGGGGCCACTTCGGTCCACGACCTCGGCGAGCTCGAGGCCCTCGTGCCGCGCCGCGATCTGGCGCTGCGCACGGTGGAGGTTCCGGTGCACGTCGATGTCGGCGAGACCTCGCCCGCGGACCGGACCGTGTACTTCCCGCCACCGAACCAATCGCTGCTCGTGGGTTCGTTCCCACGCGCGGCCCTCGACCGCGCCGGCCGCGCGACGGTCCCGCTCCTCGAGGGCGGGCACTATGCGATGGTCATTGCCGGTCCGAGCGACATCCACGGCGAGATCCTCCTCCCCGAGTTCGTCGTGAGCGCGTCGCCCGAGCCCATCGCCGTCCGCGCGCCCTACGTGCCCGTCAGCGTGGAGCTCGGCTTCGGGCCCGAGCCCGGCTCGGTCCCCCCCGCGGGACGGCTCCGGCTCCTCGTGGTTCTCTTCGCCGAGGACGGACGGCGCGAGGTGCTGACGCGCGCCCGGAGCGACGGGCACGTGCACCGCGGTTTCGCGCTGCCCGGACGCTACGA
Source organism: Myxococcota bacterium (assembly GCA_038750805.1). Lineage (GTDB taxonomy): Bacteria > Myxococcota_A > Polyangia > Polyangiales > Houyiibacteriaceae > CALCTH01. The sequence continues at coordinate 654 of JBCDGX010000059.1, read as the reverse complement.
CGTGTTCGTCGCCGGGACCTTGCTGCTGCTGCACGGCGAGACGCCGCCGGCGGAGGTGCCCTACGGCGTGACGGTGGTCGGGAGCCTTCTCGTCGAGCCCACGGACGAGGACCGGCCCACGCGCTTCGAGGTGGAGACGCGGGAGCTGAACGTCACCCTTCTTCGGGGCGGAAGAGCGCTGACCGCCGAGGAGGCCGCGGGATCGGTCGGCAGCCTCGACGCGCGGACGCCCTTCGGCTGGCTCAGGCTTCCGGAGGCGCCGGGCGGCGAGCACACGCTTCGCTTCCTGCGCGGCGTCGTCGATCTCGGGCTCACGTGCTACCCCGTCAACGGGTGCGATCGCGCGCGCTTCGGGGCGAGCGAGCTGCTCGAGGACATCACTCCAGTGCTCTTGGGTCTCGACCTCCGCTGAGGGCGCGCGACGGGCTTCGAGAGGCCATTCGGCACCGTGGTTCGAGGACCTCGGAGGTCCGATCTCCCGACATCGAATTCGTGAAGTGGATAGCCGCGCCTGCTAACTTCTTGCCATGGGTGGCCCGTCCTCCCGGCCGGACCGCGGCCCCGTGATCATCCTGGCCGAAGACGACGCGGCCGTGCGGAGGATGCTCGAGGCCATGCTCCGGGGGCTCGGCGAGGTGATCGCCTGCGAGGACG
>JBCDGX010000058.1:0-14430 GCA_038750805.1 Myxococcota bacterium | reverse complement strand
GTTGAACCCCATGCGCGCCGAGTCGGAGCGCGCTCCGTGAAGGGGCCCTCGGGCCCCTAGGGCCCCCACCGGGCCTTGGCGCGAACTTCGTCGAGCGCACCCGGCGAGACGACGGCGTCCACCGTGGGCCGTTGCCCGGACAAGAGGCGAAAGACCTCGTCGACGCTCACCGTCCATGCGTCGAAGTCGCCGCCCGCGCGGATGAACAGCAGCGCCGTCTCGATCCGGCTGGGTTCGCTGATGGGTGCCACGCCCGCTTGCGCCGCCACCCACTCCTTCATGGCCACCAGGTCCTGGAGAGTGATGCGACCGTCGACCGCTCTCTCCTCGGCCATGTGTCGCAGCTCGGGCAGGTATCTCGCGTACCGGTCTTCGTGCGAGATGCCCTCCACTTCGTCCAATCGGTCGAGGTCCGGGGCCTCGAAGGTGAGCAGGGCCCAAAGGCCCTTCTGCAGGTAGGTGACCTGCATGGCCACCACCAACGCCATGGGGTAGTCCATCCCGTTGCGGCTCGCGTCGCGCGCGAAGCGCAGCAGGTTGCTCTCGTCGGGAGGGGACATCGCGAGGAAGGGGCAGAGCACCTGGCCTTCGTCGTAGCGACGGAGCTCTCCGTGGCCGGTGGCGAGCACGGCGATGAGGAGAGCCAACGCGGCGGTCCCGCCAAGGGCGACCCGGCTGGCCCGGCGCAGGCGTCGGCGCATCGGCGATGGGCGCGTCGCGTGGTCCTCCGCAGCGCTCATCGCGTTCTCTCTCCGGCCCCGAAGCGCGCCGGCTGGGCAGCCACGAACGCTTCTTCCTGCCTGAGGGAGTCGCGCTTCTCGTTGCCGACGAGGCCGCCCTTCCGCGTGGCCGCCACGTTCCAGCCGCGATGGGCGAAGAGGGCCGCCGTGGCGCGACCGACGCCGGAGCTGGCTCCGGTCACGAAGATCGTCTGGGCTTGGGTCATCGGTCGGGGCCCCGAAGTGAGCGATGCTCTGTCATATTCGATCGATGCTTAAACATTACTAAGCATCGCTTAGTACGGGCGCAGACGGAGGTCAAGTAGGGTCGCGGGAGTGGCTTCCTCGCCCCGGGACGCGCTCGTCGAGATTGCGCTCTTGCTGCTGAACGAATCGCATCCGGAGGACCTCTCGGTGCGCGAGGTCGCCCGCCAGGCCGGCCTTAGCAGCGGCGCTCCCTACCACCACTTTGGCGACAAGGTCGGCCTGCTGGCGGCATGCGCCGAGGTCGCCTGGAAGGACCTCTGCGAGCGCCTCGAGCGTACGCCGGAGGGTGCGACGCTGGAGAAGAGCCTCCATCACTACGCCCGCGCCTACGTGGAGTACGCGCTCGACCACCCGGGGCCCTATCGCCTGATGGGCTGGCGCCAGCTCGACGACGATGAGCGCTTCGAGCGCGTCGCCATGTGGCGTCGGCGGGCGATGCAGGGCCTGGTGGAGCTCGTGGCTCAAGCGCTTGGGCCCGGGCCAGGGGGCGCCCAGCCCAAGCTACCCTGGCGCCGCGCGATGGCGGTATGGGCGCTCCTTCACGGGCACGTCACGCTCGTGCTCGACGGGTCCATCCCGCGTGCGATGGCCGCCGGCGTCACCACGGAGGTCTGCCAGATGGCCGTTCGGATGGCCCTGGTCCCGCGCGACGCCGAAGTCGCGACCTAGACCTTGCGGACAGCCCGGTCCGGGTTCCAATGGCCCAGGCGATGTTCGAGGCCGCGTACTCGGCTGGGGAGTCGAATCACGCAGGGGGAGGGGCCGAGCTTCACGTTGCGCAGGCGGTGGCCGTCGGCCATCGAGGCGTCTTCAGCGTCGCTCGACCTCGAGCGCCCGCGCACGGTAGAGAGGCCGCGATGCAGGGAGCAGCAGTGGACGAGCCCTCGAAACGTACGGCGCTGATCACCGGGGCCTCCGCCGGGCTCGGCGTGGAGTTCGCGCGCCAGCTGGCGGCCCAGGGCTTCGACGTGTTCCTCGTGGCGCGGCGCGCCGAGAAGCTCGAGGCCGTCGCCGAGGAGCTGCGCGAACGCTTCGGCGTCGCCGCGCACACCTTCGGCGCCGACCTCTCGGAACCGGGCGCGCCGCAACGCATCGCCGAGGCCGTGGAACGCGCTGGCGTGCAGGTGGATTACCTCGTGAACAACGCGGGCGCCGCGGGGCCGGAGCTCCTCGCGGAGCGCGACTGGGGTGTTCAGCGCGAGTTCCTCGAACTCATGATGATCTCGGTCGCGCACCTCTGCCATCTCTTCATCCCGCCGATGCGGAAGCGCGGCTACGGCCGCGTCATCAACGTCGCCAGCGTCGCGGGGCGCATCCCGCGCTCGGGCGACACCACCTACGGGCCGAGCAAGGCGTATCTGATCGCGCTCTCGGAGGGCCTCGCGATGACCCTCGGTGGCAGCGGCGTGCACGTGAGCGCCCTCTGCCCCGGCTACACGCACACGGACTTCCACGCCACGGCGGGCATGCTCGACAAGAAGGCGAGCCTCCCGAAGTTCCTCTGGTACGACGCCGACGTCGTGGTCCGGGAGGGGCTGTTGGCCTGCGAGCGCAACAAGCCCGTCTACGTCTCCGGGCGGCTCTACCGGTGGCTCGACCCGCTCTTTCAGTCGGTGCTGACCCGCCGCTTCCTGCGCGTACCCCGGCGCCGCTGAGGGCGCGGACGGATCACCCGGCTCGCTCGGCCAGGCGCGCGAAGAAGTCCTCGGGCGGGATCGTGTCCCGATCGTCGGCGCTTGTCGTTTACGGCCTTCCGTCGTAAACGACAAGCATGGATGCGCGGGACAGGGCGATTCTGGAGCTAATCGCCAAGCTCGGCGTTGGATCCAACCGCGACGTTGTCGATTTGCTTGGCGTTTCGCGGCAGGCGGCGACGGCCCGCTTGTCGAAACTGGTCGAGACGGGGCGGCTGCTGCGGGTCGGCGCGGGGCGTAGCACGCGCTACCGGCGCGCAGCGGTCGAGCCCACGACGAGCGTCGTGCGGGAGTACGGGCCGGCGGGGCTCGAAGAGGAGCGCGTCTGGGAGGAGCTGCAGGCGGCTTCTTCGGTCCTCGGGGCGCTCCGGGGGGACGGGCTCGGTCTCTTTCACTACGCGCTGACGGAGATGGTGAACAACGCCATCGACCACGCCGACGGGACGCGCATCGTGGTGCGCGTCGCCTCCCGGCCCGAGGGCCGCATCGGCTTCGAGGTGGAGGACGATGGCGTCGGCGCCTTTCGCCGTCTTCAGACCTCCCTCGGTCTCGAGAGCGAGCTGCACGCGCTGCAGACCGTGTCCAAAGGACGCCACACGACGCAGCCGGACCGGCACTCCGGCGAAGGGCTCTTCTTCACCTCGAAGGCCGCGGCCCTCTTCGAGCTCGAGAGCGGCGCACTCCGCTGGGTGGTCGACAACCTGCGCGGCGAGCACGCCATCGGGCAGGTCGAGCCGCCGCGGCAGGGGACCCTCGTGCGCTTCGAGGCCTCGCCGACCGAGGCGCGTCCCCTCCGAGCGCTCTTCGCGGAGTACACGCGGGACTTCGAGTTCGTCCGCACCCATACGGTCGTGAAGCTCTTCGAGCACGGGACGCGCTTCGTGTCGCGCTCGGAAGCCAAGCGCCTCCTCGAAGGCCTCGAGCGCTTCGACGAGATCGTCGTGGACTTCGCCGGCGTGAGTACCGTCGGCCAGGGCTTCGCGGACGAGGTCTTCCGCGTCTGGCCCCGCACGCATGCGGACAAGCGCATGGTGCCGGTGAACATGAACGACGCCGTCGCCTTCTTCGTCGAGCGCGCGCGACGCGCTCGAGGCTGAGCGTCGAGAGCGCGTCATCACATGGGCGATACGCGCGATATCGCGCACTCGCCGGCGGGCGGAGGCACAGTCTGTCGCCCCCTCGGCGTAGGCTCTTCTCACCATGACGAACGCTCCATCCCGGTTCGCCTCGGTGCCGTGTGACCCGCGCATCGGTCGCGCGGTTTGCGCGACCCCGCGAACGATGACCCGTGGGGCTCGCGCGTCTTCACGGAGGCCTCGCTGCCGCGGCACCGACCCTTTCGAGGGCCTCTTCCATTGAGCACCGATCCTGATGTCGAGCTTCGCGCGGCCCTCGACGCCATGACCGCGCCCCAGCTTCGCGCCGTGATCCTCGCCCTCGTCCCCTGGCTCGATCGGGCGTCGGAAGCGCGCGTGCGCCAGACCGTTCTCGAAGGCGCTTCGCGGGGATCCGGTGGCTGGTCGCCGGACCGGCCGAGCGATGCCGAGTTCGCGCGACTCGAGGCCTTGGCCGGCGCGATCGTGGACGCCGGCGTGGGGGACCCGCGCATGGTGGACGGCGTGCTCCTTCAGGGCAGCCGCGCCTTTCTCGCCGGGGACGCGGCCACTTCGCGGCGCCTCTTCGAGGCCATGCTCGTGCCGCTGGGGGTCGAGGGCCTCGACCTCGGTCAGCACGAGCTTGAGTCGGAGGTGCTCACCACCAGCCTCGGCCCCTGCGTGCGGCAATATGCGGTCGCCCTTTACCTCACATGTCCCGCCGAAGAGCGTGCTCAGGCCGTGGAGGAGGCCCTCGACGATCTGCGCCACTTGCACTTCGTGTCGCAGCCGCTTCGGGAGCTCGAGACCACGGCGCTCGAGCCCCTTCCGGACTTCGACGCCTTCCTGGCGGACTGGAGGCAACGTATGGAGGCGAGGGCGGCGGGCGCCCGGAACCCCTGGCGCCGGTCGGGCGAGGGGTGGCTCCACGAAGTCGTCCTCCGCCTCGAAGGCACCGAAGGCCTTGCGCTGCAGGCCCGCCGCTCGAGGGAACCCGGCGACTTCCACGGCTGGGTCCGCGAACTGATCCAACGGGGGGACTGGGCTGCCGCTCGAGCCGCGAACGAGGAGGCCGCGATGCTCGCCACCGGGCATCGCGCCGAGTTCCTCGACGGGGCAGCGCTCGCCGTGCAGGAGCTCGCGCGCGAGGACCCGGGGCGGGCGGGCGACCTCGCGCCGCTCCTCGAACGGGCGTGGCGTGTGGAGCCGACGCTTCGTCGGCTCCAGCGCTGGCTGGGCAGCGAGATGGACCGCCCTCGGCTCGTGGCGCGCGCCCGAGCGGCCCTCCAGGACGCACCCGCCGAGGCGCAGCGCTCGAGGGCGCTGCTTCACCTCTTGCTCGGCGAGGTCGTGCCTGCCGCGCGACTCCTCGTCGAAGCACCGGCCCTCGGATGGTCCTTGCCCGGCCATCCGGGACATGTGGTCTTTCCGGTGTTCGCGGCCATGCTGACGCGGGGCCCGCTCCTTCCCGAGGTCACGCCGGACGTCGGACTGCCGGACGGGATGCCGCGCCTGGACACCCCGAACCTGGCGGCGCTCTTCGCGCTTGCGGCACCTCCCATGCCCGACCCCGCCGTCGAGCCGCGGATGATCGAGGCCATGCGCAGCGTCGCCGAGAGACGCGTCGAGGCGCTGACGCGGGAGAAGCGCCGCCGCCACTACGGTCACGCCGCCTCGCTCCTGGCCCGGAGCGCCCGGGTCGGTTCCGCCGCCGCGGGAGAGGCCTGGCTCGCGAAAACCATGTCTCCCTACCGGCGCTTCAGCGCCCTGCGTCGGGAGCTGCGGGCGGCGCTGTCGTGAGCGTCGTGCCGGACGTCGCCGAGGTGCCGCGAAACGTCCGTGCCCGACCTTGGACCTGAAGGTGCCCGCCCGAGTGCTGACCACGATGGTTGCGGCTCCCGGGAGGGCTAGGGTCGTCGCCCGCGGACGCTCCACCCTCGGGAAGTCCCGAGCTTTCCGCGCCGCGGGGGATTCCTAGGGTCGCGCGCATGCGATCTCGACCCGGGCCGTCTCGCGGCCACGCACGCAGCCTCGTTCCTTCACCGTTCACGCTCCTGGCTGCGCTCTCCCTCTCGGCGTGCGGCGGCGCTGGGGACGCAATGGTCGGGAACGACGCGGGCCGCGACGCCGGCGCCATGACCGGCGACGGTTCCGTCGTCGCAGACGCCGGCGGAGACCTGGGCGATGGCGGGGATCCCGATGGTGGCACCAACACCGACGGCGGCGACCTCGATGGCGGAGCAGGCCCAGCGGAGCTGGCTCAGCTGGACGCGCTCCTCGAGATCGATCTCGACCCGGATAGACCCAACGAGCTCGCTTTTTCGGCTGACGGACGCTTCCTCTACGCCTCGAGTTCGAACCAGATCTCGGTCTTCGCCGCGACGGACGACGGCATCGAGCCGGTCCAGAGAAATGCCATAAGCATGGTCTCGAGCCGCACTTCTCCTTGGCATCTCGCAGTCACGCCGAGCCACGTTTACGCCTACGTCAGCGATCGCTCGCTGGCCACGTTCACCCGCGACGAAGGGCTGCTCCGCGAGGTCGAGGACGCGCGCCTCGTGGTCGGGGGGGCCTCGCGCGCCCTCGTCCTCGATGCGTCGGGGGCCTTCCTCTACCTCCTTCAAGAAGTCAGCGGCGTCGCGGGCTGGGAGCTCCAGACCTTCCGCCTCGCCGCCGACGGCACGCCGACGAGGACGGCGACGGACGACCCGACGACCCTCGCCGAGATTCCGGCGAGCGCCCAGCCCTTCGACCTGGCGATCGCCACCGACGGTAACCACGCCTACCTGACGGGCCGCGGCTCGGACGCCGTGTACGTACTCGACCGCGACGCCAGCACCGGAGCGCTCTCCTACCAGAGCACGCTCACGGGCCTCACGCGGCCTTCGGCGCTTCTCCTCAGCCCCGACGGCGGTCACGCTTACGTTGCCGCCGGAGCGGCCGTGTTCGCCCTCGCCGTCGACGCGAGCGGGGACCTGAGCTCCCTCGGGAGCGCTCCGATGGGCGGCATGCCTGCGCCGGCGGCTCGCTGGCTCGCGATGAGCTCCGACGGTGCCGCGGTCTACGCGGGAAGCGACATCGACCCCTTCGTCGCGGGGTCGGTCACCAGCTTCGCGCGCGATGCCGACAGGGCGAGCGACACCTTCGGCGCTCTCAGCGCGGGGGGGACCCTCCGCGTGCCCGACGGCCAGTGGATCACCGATCTCGCGATGCCGCCCGACGACGACGCGGTCTTCGCGCTCACGGGAGCGCCCGAGACCGAGACGGCGCGGGGCTCGCTCTATCGACTCCCGCGCGACGCGGCGAGCGGTGAGCTGTCCGGCGGCGCGCGCATCTTCGACCGCGATCCGCTTCCCCTCGCGGAGGCGGCCGGGATTGCGGTGCATCCGAGCGGCGAGCACGTGTACGCGGCCGGCGTGCGAAGCACGGAGCGCATCTTCAACGCGGAGCTGGTCCGAGGGGTCAGCCGCCTCGGCTGGGACGGCGAGCTCGCCTCCGGCAGCTATGCCTCGTGCGTTCTCGTTCCCGACCAGGCGTGCAACGTCGAGGACCTCGAGGTCGCGCCCGACGGGACCTGGGCAGTGGGCATCGGCATCCGAGAAGTCTTTGGCGCCGTCTTCTTCTTCGACGTCGAGGACGGCACGGGCGACCTGACCATCGCCGGCATCGAAGACGGCGAAAACAACTCGCTCTACGACCTCGACGAGGTCGCCGACCTCGTCATCGTGGAGCAGGACGCGAATGCGCTCGTCTACGTCGTCGACCCGGACATGCTCTCGGTCGCATCCCGTCAGCCGAACGGGGACACGGTCTTCTTCACCCGCCTCGACACGCGCGACGATGGTGCCATCGAGGGGGCCGTCGCCGTCGACGCCAGCAGCGACGGCGCCTTCCTCTACCTCGCCGTGGACGATGGCGTCGCCGTGATCGACACGGAGCGGCTCCTCGCGGTTGCCACCCGCTCGAGTGCGCGCGTGCAGGTTGTCCGCGACGGGTCGGGCGGCGTCACGGGCCTCCGTGGCGCCCAGCGGATCCTCGTCAGTCCCGACGACGCCCACGTCTACGTCGTGTCCGAAACCGACGCACGCGTCGCGCACTTCGCGCGAGGCGCCGACGGGTTGCTCACCTTCGTCGAGAGCGTGCCGAACGGCCTTGGCGGCGAGGGAGAGATCGGGGCGGTCGGGGGAGCGCTCTTCGGGAGCCGCTACGAGATCGCGATGACCCCCGATGGGCGCTTTCTGCTCGTCAGCGCGGACCTCTTCTTCGCCGACCTCCGCCGCAACGCGGCGGGCAGCCGCGACGGGCTTGCGGTCTTCCGCCGCAACGCCGACACGGGCGCGCTGACGCTGGCTCGGACCTTCCGTCGGGCCGAGGGGGGAGCGCGCGGTCTCGCCGGAGCGAGCGGCGTCGCCGCGCATCCCGGGGGAAGGGCGGCCTTCACGTCGGCGTCTGGCTCGGGAGGCGTCGCCGCCTTTGCGTTGCCCGATTGACGGAGGCGGCCCCTGCAGGTGCCACAGCCTGAGTGGTAAACTTAGCGGGCACCCGCCCTCGCTCATGCGCCACTGGCTCGAAGACACGCTCAACCAGCTCGCGGACGCGAGCTCCCCGTGGGAGAGCATTCAGAAGAGCCTCGCGGCGCTCGGCCTTGAGCGCACGATTTACACGTTCCTCCATACCGGCGACGGGCGCACGGTGACGCGCACCACCATGCCCGCGTGGTGGGAAGAGCGCTTCGTCGGGGCAGGGCGCGGCGAGCACGATCCGTTCTTTCAGTATTGCTGCATGTCCTACGCGCCGATGCGCACGGGTCCCGCGTATCTGGGTGACTACCCCTTCCTCGGAGAGCCCGCGCGGCAGTGGATCACGGACGCGGGGGACGCGGGGTTTTGCTCGGGTCTGTCGCTGCCCGTAGGGATTGCGGGCTCTCCATGGGTCGGCGGGTTCAACGTCGGGGGCGAGCTCCGGCGTCGGGAGCTCGACCGGCTCTTCGGAGCGCACGGGGCCGAGGTCCGGCTCGCGCTGATGGTGGTGCACGAGCGCCTCGCACAAGGGGACCGGGCGCCCTTCGCGGCCGGTGGCCCCGCGCTCACGCCGCGGGAGTGCGAGTGCCTCACCGGACTTGCGGTGGGGGAGCAGAGCAAGCAGATCGCCTACCGGCTGGGCATCAGCGACCGCACCGTCGAGTTCCACGTCGCCAACGCCCGTCGCAAGCTCGGCGCCACCACGCGCGAGCAGGCGGTCGCGCGGGCCGTCTACCTCGGCATCGTGGTTCCCTGAGCGGCGTCGGCGGCGCGCCGTGAGGGTAGCGTTCACATCCCACTTCGACGTCAACGCAAACCGCTGAGGGACGCCCACGCCCCCCCGCGTCCGTGGGGCGGCCTCGCGGTATCGACCACCGCCTCAAGCCGATGGTCTGCTATGGCCCTCTCACGTCTGCCACGACGCTCCGGCGGGGCCTCGGCGAGCGAGGCCCCGCCCCCCTGCTCGCTTCGCTAGCGCGATCTGGGATCCACGGCGCTCAGCGCGACGCGCAGCGTCGCATGTGGTAGTCGCCGCCTTCCGCAGCGAAGGGCTCCCAGCCGGCGGGGATGGAACAGGACTCCCCGGATTCGACCTCGGCTCGGGCACAGCCGCGGACGGCAACCTCCCATCGGGCGCACTCCGAGGGCGCCTGCGCCTCTGCGTCCGACCCCGCGTCGCGGAGCATGCCGCCCATCTCGACGAAGGCATCGCCGACCACCTCGACGGGCCCGCCACCGGAGCAGGCGAGGAAGACTCCCGCCAGGATCGCTAGACGCAGGGAGACTCGGCGGATGGGCGGGGGTGCTAGCTCGGCCGGAAGAGGAGGATCGGCACCACGGACCACAGCACCAGGGCCGCGAAGTAGACCGGCTCCGGGAAGAGCCCGAGCACGTTTCCCGCCACGAGCCCGCCCACCATGATCACGTGGGCCAGCACGCCCCAAGCCATGGCGGCCGCGACCTGGCGTCTCGGGGCGCTCAGCGCGCGAAGCGCGAAGGCGCCGGCGGGCAGGAAGAGGACCACGGAGGTGAGCAGCCCGGGGTTGTAGGCCTGCCGCACCACCGCGAGCGCGATGTGCGCCGCGCCGTTGACGAGCACGATCGCGACCATCGCGAGCGCCGGGAAGACGTGCACGTGGCTGCGCCACATGGCCAACGCAGCCACCAGCCACACCAAGGACGTTTTGATGACGAAGATCCCAGCCGGCGAGAGCGGCGCGACGTCCGTGCCCGTCACGCTCTGCAGGAGGCCGTTCACGCTGGCGTGGAACGCGTAGACGTTCCCCTCGACATCAACCCAATGCTCTTCGAACTGATGGGCGATGTAGGCGACCAGCAGGAGGAGCGAGAGCCGTCGGGGCCCTCGCCATCCCTCGCGCTCGCCTCTGTCCAGCGCGTCCCCAGCGAAGAGGAGAAAGGGCGCCATGAAGGTCCCGAGCTTCATCCAGTGCGCATGCAGAAAGTCGTGCTGTCCGAGCGGGACCCAAAGCATGGCGAAGCTCAGGACGAGCCAGACGAGAGCGCGGGTGCCCGCGCGCGGGACGGGAGGGGACGTAGACATCGAGTCCTCAGCGCTCGATCAGGTCGTTCTCGGTGATCGACCGGAAGATCAGCTCGCGCAACCACGTGTGGCTCGGCGTCTTCGTGAAGCGCCGGAGCCAGAGCAGCTCGAAGCGGAGCGGGGGCGCGTCGAAGGGGAGCGGGAACTTCACGAGGCCATCGCTCGTCGCCTCGCAGAAGAGCTTCCAGATCGACTCGGGCACGGCCCCGAGGCAGCCCGAGCGCAGCACGAGCCACGGGATGGCCATGACGTTCGGCACGAACACCCGGTCTCGCTTCTCCTCCGCGCGCTCGCCGAGCAGGGCGGCCTCGGCGTTGCCGCTCCAGGTCGTGCTCAGGCTGAAGGCGACGTGCGGGGACGCGAGGTACTCGTCGAGCGTCGCCGGCGGCGGCGGGCCCTCGCGCCGAGCCACGCCGACGAGGTCGTCGGTCCAGAGGAGCTTCCGGTCGACCGGGTGAGGCGTGGGGAAGCGCCGCAGAAGAGCATCGTGCTCATGCCGCGGGCCGAGCACGACGTCGAGCTCGCCGGAGTCGAGGTCGTCCACGCAGGAGGGGCCCACCTCGACGAACTGCACCGTCAGTCCCGGCGCCCTCTCCGCGAGCATCTCCGCCACCCGCGGCCCGAGCACCGCCGCCACGTAATCCGTCGAGGCGATGCGAAAGGCGCGACGGGTAGTCGCCTCGTCGAAGGTCGGCCGAAGGACGTCCCGGCGGAGCTGCTCCATCAGCGAGGCCAAGGGCACCTGGAGCTCCCGCGCCCGGGGCGTCAGCGTCGGCCCATTCGATCCCTGAACCAGGAGCTCGTCGTCGAAGACCTCGCGAAGCCGCTTGAGCGACGCGCTCACGGACGACTGGGCCAGCTCGAGCTGCACCGCGGCGCGGCTGACGCTTCGCGTTCGGAGCACCGCGTTGAGCACCGGCAGCAGGTTCAGGTTCAACCGGCGTAGCTCAGCGTCGGGGCTCATGGGTCCACCCATCGCACGCCTCGCCGTCCGCAGCGACCCCGTCGAGCGGACGCTCCACGAGACCCGGCGCAGCGCTCCCTTCACCGACGACGTGATCGAAGGCCGCCCGGATGTCGTTGCCCGCGACGTCCTCGAAGCGCGCGTCCACCAGCAGCCGGTGCTCACGAAGGGGCGCGGCCAGCGCCTCGCTCGGCACCCAGGTCGCGCGCGCGTCCCCGGCCTCGAGAGTCCACGTGCCCGGAGCGATCCGGCGGCCGTGCGCGAGCTGGAGCAGGCGACCGACGGACCCGTGGTCCACGGGCTCGCGGAAGTGCACGCGCAGCTGCGGCCCGGTGGGCCCCTCCGTCGTGCGAAGGCACCAGCGCTCGGGATCCACGCGCGTGCGGTCCTCGGGCGCTGCGCGGAAGTGGTGCACGAAGGGCGCCTCGAGCGTCGCGCCCGCGAGGCTCGGCCAGCCCGCTCGCACCTCGAGGCGATAGCGCTCCCCCGCCACGAACGCGCGTCCGAGGGTGCGGTGGGCGCGGAGCCCCGTCTTCACGCGCCCCGGGTCGACGAGCAGCGTGAGCCGGCGGCGGTCCGCGGACCAGAGCGCCTCGCTCGGGCGAAAGAAGACGCCCGAGAGATCCTCGCCGCTGACCCGTCGGAGCCGAATCGGGTCCTGCGTGAGGGCGTCGGCCATGGGCTCGGAGAAGGTCACGTAGAAGCGGAGCACGTTCTCCGGGAGCAAAGCGCTTCGCGGATGCACGGCGAGCACCTGGGGCGCGGGCCCATCGAGGGGCGGGACACGAAACGACGCACGGCAGGAGGCCCGCCGCACCTCGTAGGTGAGGCCCGGCGTCAGAGGAAAGGCCGGGCGAAAACGTCGGGTCACGCCGGCACTCGCGCGCCGCGGCGCCGCGAGCTCACCGGCCACGGCGCGCTGCGCCCCGGCGACGAAGAGCTCCGCCGGCGCCGCTCCGGGCACGTCGACCCAGCGAGGCGCGGGCCCTTCGTCGAGCGTGAGCGGCGCGCAGGCCTCCCGCGCGCTGGCGGCGACGAACGCCCCCGGTTCCTCGGACGCGGAGCAGGCCACGGAGAGAGCCAGGAGCCCCATCGCCGCCCGTGCTCCGGTCATTCGCGGACGAAGCTCGGGTAGCCCTCGTCGAGCTTCATCATGTTCTGGAACTGACGGATGGGCTCCTGCGCGTCGGCGTAGGTATAGCCCGGGATCTCGTACTCGCTCTGGAAGTCCGAGAGGCGGAAGTACACGCCCTTGAGATAGGAGATCAGCTCGAGGTCGCCTTCCCGGGGATCGCGCCGGAGCACCGCGAGGTGCCTCGGGTCCTGGTCCGCAACCTCGAGCACGTGGGTCATGGGCAGGTTCGAAGCGCCGAGGCTCACGTCGTCCGTGAGCGCTACGCCCTCGGTGATGCCCTCGCCACGCACCGCCGCACGCACCGCCTCGACGGCGAGCACCTGCGCGGACCGGTCGGCGTTCTGGAGGAAGAGCATCTCCATCGGTTGCTGCTGCGCGTCCTGCGTCGTGAAGACCAGCATGTCGCTCGGGGTGTTGCCGTAGCCCATCTCACCGATGGTCTTCCCGGTGATGTGGGCGCCGTTCACGACCTCGCTCAAGGGGAACGCGACGAGCGGCGTGCAGGTGTAGGCGGCGACCAGGTGGTCGGCTCCGTCGACCTCGACCACCGCCATGGTGCGGATGGGTGCCCGCGTCTCCTGCTGATCGTGAATGCCGTGGAAGATCTCGACCGACGTCATGGCCACGGCCCCGCCGAGCGGAAGCGCCGTGCTCCAGAGCGTGGAGTGGAACTCATCGTGGGAAAGGCCCGCGATGTAGAGCTTCCCTTCGTGCACGAGCAGGTCCGTGAAGGTCAGGGCCTGTGAAGGGAAGTAGTCGTAGAACGCGAAGCCCTCGCCGGCCGACGCGGGAACGGCGACGGAGGGCGCCTCCGCGGAAGCGTCCAGGAGCCGCGGCTCTCCCGTGGGGGGCACCACGACCACGGCGGACGTGACCTCCTCCCCGCCCATTCGCGCCACCGCCAGATAGGCCTCGCCGGTCGTCGGGTGAATTGCCATGTCGTGCACGCGAAGCTGGCGCGCGGTCGTTCCAAGGAGCTCCGCGATGCCGTCGTCGACGTTGCGCAGGGCAAACCCGCCCGAGGCGTCGACCGCCTCGGCAGCCTCGGGGGCCGGCACGGAGAGCGCGTGGATGCGCCCACGGGCCGAGTCGGCCACCAGCAGCGTCTCCTCGTCGGCGAACACGAGCGCCGTCGCAGAGCCGAAGGGCAGCGCCCTTTCCTCCGGCTCCGGCGCCGGGTCCGGCGTCTCGAGCGCGACGGGCTCCTCCTCGGCGTCGCGATTCCCGCATGCCGCCACGAGCGCACATGCGCCGAGTCCCAGTACCCAACCCCAGGTCGTCCTCTTGCCGATCATCTCTGGTTCTCCCGCACCTCAGCCGCGGACGACGCTCAAAAATCGAAGCGCGCCGAGCTGTGAATCCGAACTCCGGTCCCGAGCTGGCCATCGCTGGTACGCCGCGTCGCGTAGATGGCGTCCATGCCGAACGTGGCACCCTCCGTGGGCGACCAGAAGAGGTTGATCGCGTAGTAGCCGGCGTGGCGAAGCGGGACGACGACCTCGTCGTTCACCGGGTCGAAGCGCTGATAGCTGACCGTCGCCGTCGAGCGCAGGCGCGCCGTCCACCAGTGCTGGAAGGCGATGTACCCGCCGAAGGTCCGCATGGTGTCGACCTGACCGTTCTCGTCGATGACCCCGTCGCTTCCTGTGCCGGCGAGGCCGACGTAGTAGCGGCCGATCCCCGTCCCGATCTGTCCCTGAAACGCGAGGTTGTCGCCGTGCTCGGACAGGAAAGGGAGCTGCAGGCGTCCGGTGAGGTTCACGCCGCCGGCGAGGCTTCGATCGTCTCGACTCTCGAGGAGACGGCCGAGCACGGCGACCCGAAGGCGAAGAAGCGGGTAGTCCATGGCGACGGCGCCGAGGACGTCCGGGACGCGCTCGTTTCCGCGCTCGCGCTCGCCCAAATCGCTGAGGTCGGCGACCGGATTCTCCAACGAGATGACGAGGCGCCAGCGCTCCTCGGCGCCCGCCCGGCG
>JBCDGX010000057.1:0-14523 GCA_038750805.1 Myxococcota bacterium | reverse complement strand
GGTGAAGCCCATCGACCCCTACGCGCTGGTCTCCCTGGCGCGGCGGCTCGTCGGAGGCGCATGAGCGCAGCGCCGACGGGGACCCTCGCCCTGCTCCTCGTGCTCGGCGGATGCGGGTCGGCCCCGGCGCCCGCGTCGCCCGTCCGCGTGGACGGGCGGACCGAGATCGTCGTCCTCGACCCGGGCCCCGTCCCCGTGGGACCGCTCCTCCGGCGGAGCGAGCCGGACGCGGTCCTCTCGGCCATCTCCTGCGCCACCCCCTCGCTCGCGTGCGCGGCGCTCCCCGACGCGACGACGCAGGTGGAGCCCGTGCCGGAGCTGGCACCGTCCCCGGACGATCTGGCGGCCGGGGCGCTCGAGGACGCCCGGGAACGCCACGCGGGCGACGCCGCCTGGTGGTACGGCCCGGAGCACGCGCAGCTCTCTGCCTGGGCGGCTCGGAGCGCCCACCGCGGCGAGCTCGCCCGAAGCCTGGCCGCCCGGCTCGCCGCGCGGGCCCTCGACCCCCCGGGCCGCCGCGTGGTCCTGCTCGTGCCCGTCGAGCTCCGGGCGCTCGTGGAGGAGCGCTTCCGCGCCGAGCCGTCCTGCCTGGTCCTCTCGCCCCGCGGGTTCCTGGAGGGGTGAGCAGCGTGGGGACCCCTTCCAAGCCTCGCGCGGCCGCTTCGTGTACCGTGGGCCCGATGGGGGACCAGTCTCGGTCGCCGGACCCCGACGGCACGTCCCCGCCGGCCGTCTTCGGGGTCCCCGCGGAGGTCACGGGCGAACCGGACGCTCAGGCCCGGCTCCGGAGCCTCGCCGAGCGGGAGCCCGTGGGCACCTTCGGCCCCTTCGACGTCCTCGGGCGCATCGCCATCGGCGGCATGGCGGAGATCCTCCTCGCGCGGCGCACGGAGGGCGACGACCCCCGCCCCCTCGTGGTGAAGAAGATCCTCGCCCAGTACGCCGACGACCGGGACTTCGTGTCGATGTTCCGGGACGAGGCGCGGCTCGGGCTGATGCTCCAGCACCGCAACGTCGTGCGGGTGCTCGAGGAGGGCGAGGACGAGCACCGCTCGTGGATGGCCATGGAGTGGGTGGACGGCGAGCCGCTCCGCAAGGTCATCCGCGTCGCCCAGGATCGCGGCGGGGTCCCGCCCCGGCTGGCCGCGGCCATGCTCCACGGCGTGGCCGACGGGCTCTCGGCGGCGCACACGCTGACCGACGAGGACGGAACGCCCCTCGGCCTCATCCATCGCGACGTCAGCCCGCACAACGTGATGGTCGGCTTCGACGGCGTCCCGAAGCTCCTCGACTTCGGCATCGCGAAGGCCGAGATCCAGACCCACGCCACGCGCGGCGGCGTCGTGAAGGGCAAGTTCAGCTACATGGCGCCGGAGCAGTGCCAGGGGCAGGCCATCGACCACCGCGTCGACATCTTCGCCCTCGGCATCGTGCTCTTCGAGAGCCTCGTCGGCGAGTCCCTCTACCGGCGCGACAGCGAGGCCCAGGCGATGAACGCCATCGTGCACGAGCCGGTGCCGCGGCTCCGCGATCGCGTTCCCTCGGCCCCCGCGGCCCTCGACGCGATCTGCCAGATGGCCCTGTCGAAGCGTCCGCGGGATCGCTACCCGACCGCCGCCGCCTTCCGGGACGCGCTGGCGGGCTATCTCCGGCGGAGCGGGGGGCCCGTGACCGACGCGGAGCTGGCGAGCTTCATGCGGCGCCTCTTCCCGAAGGAGGTCACGAAGGGCCCGGCCCTCGACACGCTCGCGCTCGGGAGCGACGCCGACGCGCGACCGACCGTCGCGCCCCGCTCCGCCCGGGCGCAGGAGGACGACGAATCGGACCCGGCCTTCGGCGGCGCGGCCGGCTCCCTGGCCGGCATCGATCTCGCCGAGGTCGACGTGGCCAAGCACGCCCGCGAGGAGGTCGAGCGCGCGCGCGCGTCGGCGCCGGATGACGATCCCATGGCCCTCGACCTCGAATCCGGACCGGCGTCGGGCATGAGCATCGCGCCGCCACGGGGCTCGGACCTGCCGACGACGCGCCCCCCTCGGCGCGTGGCCGCTCCGGACACGCCGACCTTCCGGCCGCGAGGCCGGGTGCGTTCGGCGAAGCTCGAGGCAGCCCGCGCGAAGGTGATCTGGGGCATGGCCGGCGGCGTGCTCCTCGCCGTGCTCGCGGCCGTCGGGACCTGGCTCGCGAGCGCGCCGGAGGCCGCCACGACGGATCCGGAAGTGGACCTGACGGCGTCGATCTTCGTCACCAGCGTCCCCCCGGGCGCCGCGGTGCAGGTCGACGGGGAGGCGCGCGGCACGACGCCGCTCGACGCGACGCGCCTCGGGCCGGGCGCGCATCGGGTCGAGCTTCGCATGGAAGGCTACGAGCCCTTCCGCGAGGAGGTCGTCATCGGCGCCGAGGGCTTCGCCGAGCTGCAGGCGCACCTCGAAGAGGCCCGGGCCACGGAGATCGACGGCGAGGGGCGGCTCACCTTCGGCTGCTCGGAGCCGGCGAAGGTCTACGCGCGCGGCGTCCTCCTCGGCGAGACGCCGATCACCGATCGCGCGGTGCCGCCCGGCACGCTCGAGCTCGAGCTCGAGCTGGAGGGCGGCGAGCGCCTCCGGACCGCCGTGTTCGTGCGCGGCGGCGGCGCGGAGACCCGCGCCTACGTGGACGTCGACGAGCTCCGCTGAAGCACCGCGAGCAGCTCGACGTGCGGCGTCTGCGGGAGCGGATCGAAGCCTCGGAGCGAGCTCAGGCGATAGGGCACGCCCGGGCCCTCGGGCGCCCCAAGCGCCTCGAGGTCCTTCGCGAGGCCCGCGGGACCGCAGGCCAGCACGCGAAGCTCGGGGGCGTCGATCTGGCGGAGCGCCGCCGTGACCTCCGCGCCGAGCCCCGCCCGCGGCGGGTTGGCGACGACGAGGTCCGGGGCGGCGCCCGCGGCGAGCTGCCGCTCGAGAAACGCGCCCACCCGCTGGGCGGGAACACCGAGGCGCGCGGCCGCCTCCGGGTTGGCCTCGCAGGGCCGGACCTCGGCGAAGCGCTGCGCGAGGCGCCGGGTCGTCAGCCCGGCCCCCGCGTAGAGATCGAGGGCCAGCTCGCCGCGCGCCGTCCCACCGACCAGGGCCTCGTACATCGCGTGGGCCGCGGCCGGATGGGGCTGCACGAAACCCAGGGGACCGACGTCGAGGACCTCGTCCCCGAGCGCGAGCGCGATCCGCGCGGACCCGCGGAGGAGCGTCGCGGGCTCCCCGCGGAGGTCCCCGCCCGCGTCGCGCTTCACGCTCCAGGCCAGCCCGTGGAGCTCCGGGAGAGCCCGGGCGACGCGCTCCAGCGCCTGCGCCTCCGCCGGCGCCGCGGGACCCGTGACGAGCGTCGCCAGGACGCGCTCGCCATCGCCTTTGAGCCAGGCTCCGTGCACGAGCCCTTCGCCCCTCCGCGCGTCGTGCGCGCGGAGCCCCTCGTCCCGCAGCGCCCCCGCGAGACGGGCGGCGGCAAGGGCGAGGCTCGGATGATCGACGAGGCACCCGTCCATGGACGCCGGGCGCCTCGTGCCGCGCTGCCAGCTCCCGAAGCGGATCCGCCCGGGCCCTCCGAAGGCCACGCGCTTGGCCGAGAGCCGGTAGCCGAGCTCGGCGGGGGGTGGCGTGAGCCCCTCGACGGGGAGGCCGTGGACCTCGCGGAGCATGGCCACCTTCGCCTCGCGTTGCGCGGGCTCCTCGAGGGTGAGGAGGCGGCAGCCCCCGCAGCGTCCACCGGCCTGCTCGGACGCCGCGCAGAGGCTCTCCCGACGACCGGGATGCGGCTCCAGCACGCGGAGGAGCGTTCCGAAGGCCCGCGGCCCCTGGCGAGAGAGCGCCTCGAGGCGGGCCTCCACGCGCTCGCCCGGGAAGGCGCCGGGGACGCTGAGGCGGCGGCTCCCGAGGCTCCCGACGCCCTCACCGGCCGGCCCGAGCGCGTCGACCTCGAGCTCCACGCGATCCCCGGCGCGGAGCGTCCCGCTCACGGCGTCCCCGAGGGATCGCTCGGCGCGGGCGGGCCCTCGGCCGGCGCCGGGGGCGTCTCCGACCAGGCCGGGGGAGCATCGACCGCCGCGGGCGCGGTGAGGGCCGGCCCCACGCCGGGAGCCAGCGTGTCCGGCCCCGCGGGGGGGCCGCTCGTCGTGCGCAGCACCACCGCGACGCACGCCGCGCAGGCCGCCCAGCCCACGGGCAGCACCCAGAGCGGCGGCACCTCACCGAGGTCCGTCCCGAGCGCGCGTACCGCGAGCACGGCCATGGCGTTGTTCACCACGTGCGCGAGGATCGTCGGCCAGGTCGAATCGGCCCGGAAGGCGACCCAGGCCAGGAAATAGCCGATGGGTACGACGCCGATGACGTGGTGGGGATCAGCGTGGATCAGCGCGAAGGTGATGGCGCTGACGTGCACGGCGAGGGCGCGCCGGCCGAGGGCCCGCTGGACGAGCCCCCGGAAGAAGATCTCCTCCGTGAAGCCCGGCGTGACCGCCATCATGAAGAGCAGCACCACCAGCGGGACGTCCGCCTTGGCCAGCGCATCGAGGCCCTCGAGGGAGCCGAGGGACCAGTCCGGCGCGATCTTCTGGAGCCAGCGCACGAGCGCGTCCGAGGTGGGCCCGAGCGCGAGCACGCCGATGGACGCCGCGACGAAGGTCGCCGGATGCGCCGCGCGGAAGCCGAGGCCCTCGCGCACGTCCACGCGGTTCAAGCGCGCGATCAGGAAGGGCCCGGCGAGCATCACCGCCGACTGGCCGAGCAGGCTGAGCCCGATGATCGGCAGGTTGGTCATCAGCGCCCGCTGCATCGCGGCGGCGTCCGCCGCGAGGCTCGGGTCGAGGTCCCCGTTGGTGACGGCGAAGAAGACGCCCACGAGGGCCAAGCCGATCGCCGCCGCCGCCGCGATCATGAACGTCAGGATGCCGCCCACGATGGCCCAGAGCGCCGGGACGCGGCTGCGGCGCGGTGCCGGAAGCGGCGCCGCGAGCTGGGGGTCGAGCTGCATCGCTCAGAACACGTAGCGCAGATAGAGGTCGCCGTGGATCCCGACGGCGACCTCGCCGTCGAAGCCCTGAAGCCCGTCGTAGATGCGCGCGCCGCTCACGACGCCCATGGACGTGTGTCGGTTGCGGAAATGCCAGTCGAAACCGAGCTGCCCGCCGTAGGCGATCCCGGCGTCGTCCGCCTGCCCGAGCCCATAGGTCCGAAGCACGTCCGAGGTCGCGAAGCCCACGCCCAGCTCGCCGCCGAGCCAGAGCGCCGCGCGCGCGCTCACGTTCACCTGGAAGCGGAGCTCACCGAAGAAGCCGACGACCTCGAAGGCGGTCGGGCTCGGCGGCGAGGGTGCGTCGGTCTCGTGGAGGGAGCCCTCCGCGGCGACGGCGATCCAGAGCCACGAGAGGATCTCGTAGCCGAAGACGATGCGCAGATGGGGCCCGGGCTTCGAGAGCCGCCCCACCCCCCCCGAGAACCCGCGCGCGCCGAGGTGGGCCTCGACGAAGAAGCCGTGGCGAAAGAGCTCGCGGTCGAGCGCGATGGCCTCCGGAGGCAGGCGCTCCACGTCGAGGCGCGTCGGGTCCGGCTCCTCGACGCTTCCCCCGGGGTCGAGGCCCTCCCCGTCCTGGGCCGAGGCCGGCGCGGCGCCGAGCGCGACGAGCACCAGGGCGCTGAGGAGGGTCCACCGCACGGGGCCAGACCCTAGCAGGCCCCGCCACGCCGGGAGCGCTCAGGGCGCCGCCATCATCCCGGAGGGGAAGAAGGGCGTGGGCTCGGGAAGCTCCCAGGCGCGGTCGTCCGCGACGAGCCGGCCGGCGTCGTCGCGCACGCGGAAGGTGAGCTCCGCGACGACGTTGCCAGCGCCGCTCGCGAGGAGGCCGGCGCGCAGCCCGACCAGCGCCGGCACGATGCGCGGGATGAAGGGCAGGGCCCGCGGATCGGACGAGGACTGGTTGTCCGGGTGCACGATGCGGTTCGGGTTCGTCACGCCGGGGTCGACCACGGTGGCGAGGTCGACGGTGATCTCGTCGACGAGCTCCTCGCGCACGGTACCGCCGAGGCGCTCGAGGGGCCCCAGGACGACGCTGCGCTCGAACTGATGGAAGTCCGCGATGACCTCGTCCCCGTCCACCGCAAAGCCCGGCACGTACTCATGGAACTCGTTGATGCCGTCGAGGGTGAAGGTCACCTGCCGCGGCGCGTCGTCGAGGTTCGTGAGCGTGTAATCGACCTCGATGGCGTACTGGCCGCGCGTCACCCAGGGGCGCCGCGGGAAGGGGAGGTCTTCGGCCTCCGTGGCCAGCTCCGCGAGCTGCGCGTCGCTCGGCGCGCGGAGCGGGAGCAGGAGGCGCTCCTCCACGAGGAAGACCGTGGCCTCCTCGGTCTGGAGGAAGGGAGCCGTGTCCGCGGTGATCGCGAAGGTGAGCACCCCCGTCTCCGGGCCCACGAAGCGGCGTTCGGTGCAGCCGAGGAGCGTGGCCGCGGCGAGGAGGAGCGGGAGCAGGCGGGTCATGGTCGGGGGCGCCAGGGGTGAGGAGTCTAACAGAGGGGGGTGAAGACCTGCGCGCCCCGCGACGTCGGGGAAACGGGCCCACGCGGGGCCCGCCCGCGTGCCCAGGAGCCCCGCGGATTGGAAAAAGCGGGGACCTTCTGGGAAGGTCTCCCCGCCGTGCCCGTAGGCCGGCGTCGGAAGGAAACCCATGAAGCGCGCTCTCCTTGCTTTCGCCTTCGTCGCGCTCGGCGCCTCCGGGGCCGCGGCCC
The DNA here is from genome assembly GCA_038750805.1 of Myxococcota bacterium. Lineage (GTDB taxonomy): Bacteria > Myxococcota_A > Polyangia > Polyangiales > Houyiibacteriaceae > CALCTH01. The sequence continues at coordinate 7,774 of JBCDGX010000057.1, read as the reverse complement.
AAGGGCCGGACCCCTTCGCGCAGCCGCAGCCCGAGCAGCAGCCCCCGCCCCCGCCCCCGGGTCAGCCCGTGGTCGTGCAGCAGCAGCCCTACCAGGCCCCCCCGCCCCAGCAGCAGCCGGCGGCGCGGCGCGGCGCCCGGCAGGCCAGCCTCTTCATCCCGATCACCTTCTTCGTGACGAACGCGGACATCTTCACGGGCGGCGCGGGCATCGGCGCGCGCTTCGGCTGGGAGTTCCAGAACTTCATCCCGCAGCTCGAGGCCGGCGTGCACGTGAACGGCGTCGAGGGGACCTTCGGGGACGTCACGCTGCAGAACACCTGGTTCGGCCTCGGCCTCCGCTTTCAGTTCCTGAACGCCTCGCGCTTCGTGCCCTTCATCGAGGGCATGGTCCGGTTCAACCTCTGGAGCATCAATGTGCTCGGCACGGAGATCGACAACGAGCTGCAGTTCGGCGTGCACGGCGGCGGCGGCGTGACCATCGAGCTCACGCGCTTCTTCAGCATCGACCTCCAGGTGAACCTGCACGCGAGCTTCGACAACGCGGGCGTGTTCAGCAGCATCCCGGGCAGCAACGAGACGCAGCTCATCCTCGAGCCGCGCATCGGCGGCACCGTCTACTTCTGACGTCCGCCGCGGCTGCGGCCACGGCGGTGGCCTGCTACACGCCTCGCCGTGAGCCGCAGCTACGACATCGTCCTCTTCGGCGCGACCGGGTTCACCGGTCGCCTCGTCGCCGAGTACCTCGCCCAGAACGGTCCGGAAGGGCTGCGCTGGGCCCTCGCGGGAAGGAACGCCGAGAAGCTCGAGCGCGTGCGGAGCGAACTCGGCCTGGGCGACGTGCCCCTCGAGGTCGCCGACGCGAAGGACCGCGAGGCCCTCGCGGCGCTCGCGGCGAAGACCAAGGTCGTGTGCACGACCGTCGGTCCCTACGCGAAGTACGGCGAGCCCCTCGTCGCCGCCTGCGCCGCGGCGGGCACGCACTACACGGATCTCACGGGCGAGGTGCAGTTCGTCCGCCGGATGATCGACGCGCACCACGACACGGCCGTCGCGAGCGGCGCGCGCATCGTGCATTGCTGCGGCTTCGACTCGATCCCCTCGGACCTCGGCTGCCTCATGGTGGCCGAGGCGCTCGTCGAGCGCGGCGCGCGACCGACCCGCGTCGACTTCTACGCTGGCGAATCGAGCGGCGGTTTCAGCGGCGGCACGGCCGCGAGCCTGCTGAACATGGTCGAGGAGATGAAGGCCGACCGGGACGTGCTCCGCCTCGCCGCCAACCCCTACGCCCTCGACCCGGACCGGGAGTTTCGCGGACCGGACGGCCCCGACCAGGCGGGCGTGAAGTTCTCGAAGGACCTGGGCATGTGGACCGGCCCCTTCGTGATGGCGGGCATCAACACGCGCGTCGTGCGCCGGAGCCATGGGCTCCGGGGGCGTCCCTACGGACCGGAGTTTCGGTACAGCGAGCAGATGAGCACGGGCAAGGGGCCACAGGGTCTCGCCCGGGCCGTGGCGCTGACGGCGGGCCTCGGGGGCTTCCTGGCTTCCGTGCAGATCGACCCGATCCGCAAGCTCTTCGCCAGCCGCGTGCTCCCGAAGCCCGGCGAGGGTCCCTCCGAAGAGGCCCGGGAGGCGGGCTTCTTCGTGTCGCGCCTCGTCGCTCGCGGGGACAAGGACGGCCAGGAGATCACCGTGCGGGGGAAGGTCCGCGGCGAGAAGGACCCGGGCTACGGCGAGACCGCGAAGATGCTCGGCGAGTCCGCGCTCTGCCTCGCCTTCGACGAGGCCACGCTCCCGGAGGCAGCGGGCTGCCTCACGCCGGCCACGGGCATGGGCAGGGTGCTGACCGAGCGCCTGCGTCGCGCGGGCATGACCTTCGAGGTGAAGGACGCCTGAAGGCGTTCAGCGCTCCTCCTCGTCGAGCAGGAGCCGATAGCTCGCGTAGCGCGCCTCGGAGATGGCGCCGGCCTCCACGGCCTCGGCGATGGCGCAGCCAGGCTCGCCGCGGTGACGGCAGTTTCGAAACCCGCAGCGACCGAGGAAGGGCTGGAACTCGACGAAGCAGCGGTCGAGCTCCTCTTCGGGGAGCGCCCAGGTGCCGAGCTCGCGGATGCCCGGCGTGTCCGCGACCCAGCCCTCGGCGACGGGGTGGAGCGTCGCGACGCGGGTCGTATGGCGCCCCTTCCCGTGGGCCGTGCTCGTCGCGGCGACCCGGAGCCCGAGGGGCGCGAGCGCATTGAGCAGGCTGCTCTTGCCCACGCCGCTCGGTCCGGTGAGCGCGCTGATGCGCCCGGCGAAGGCCTCGCGGAGCCCGTCCATGCCGGCGCCGGTCTGCGCGCTCACGACGTGCAGCGGGTAGCCGAGCTCCGCGTAGGGCGCGACCAGCGCGCGCTGCTCCGCGTTCTCCTGATCGCTCTTGTTGACGACGATGCGCGCCGCGACGCCGTTGTGCTCCGCGACGACCAGGAAGCGGTCGAGGAGCCGCGGCCGGAGCGGCGGGTCCCCGAAGGCCATGACCACGACGAGCTGGTCGAGGTTCGCGACGAGCACGTCCTCGCGATGCGCCTGCCCCGGATGCCGCCGGGAGAACACCGTCCTTCGCGGGAGCACCTCCTCGATGACGCCCTCGCCGGGCGCCGTCGCCTCGAGACGCACTTGGTCACCGACGACGCAGAGGTCCGTGCGCTTCTTCTCCCGCTTGAGGCGCCCGCGGAGCTTGCACACGCGGAGGCCCTCGGCCGTCTCCACGTCGAAGAAGCCCGCTTTCGCCTCGAGCACCCGGCCCTCCATGCGCTCCGCCGTCACGGCGACGCAGCATGAACGCCGGAGGGCCGGACCCTCAAACGCTCGTATGCGCTTCGGTCCGGCCGAGCGTGCCCGAGGCGGCGGACGGATACGAGAACGCCCCGACCGCAGGGCGACGGCCGGGGCGCAAAACGGTGGAGCCGAGCTCAGGCGGCGTCGGCCTGCTCGATCTCCGCGAGGGCCTTGCGGAGGTGCTGCACGGCGCGCTTCTGGAGCTGGCAGACGCGGCTCTCGCTGATGCCCATCTTGTCGCCGATCTCCCGGAGGGCCATGCCGCTGAAGAGGCCCATCTCGATGGCCTGGCGCTGGCGCTCGGGGAGGTTCGTGATGGCGTCCTTGAGCCGGGCGTAGCGGCCGAGGTTGTGCGTGATGTCGTCGGCGAGGCGCTGGTTGTCGTCCGAGAGCCGGTTGACCATCGGCTCGAAGTCGCCGGTGGGCGCGTCGATGGAGACGAGACGACGGGCGGCGACCACGCGGCCGCGCTCCTCTTCCTTCGTGCCCACGGTCTCGCCGGCGCTGTGACGCACGGCGAGGCGCATCTCGTCGCGGGTGCGGAGGTCCATGCGGCGGATGGCGTCGATCATGCGCTGGCGAATGCGCGTCCGGACCCAGGTCTGCTCGGCGATGCCGAAGCCCTGGTAGGTCGAGAGGGCCTCGAGGACGGCGACGCGGCCCTCCGCGCGGAGGTCCTCCTCGTCGAGGGCCTGGCCGAGGCTGGCCACGGGGCGCAGGCGGCGCGCCATCATGCGAACGATGCCCTCGTAGCGCTCCAGAGCTTCCCGCGCGTCAGCGTTCGTCCACTCGAGTCGCTTGTTGCGGTTGCGCTTCGTCGCCTTGGCCTTCGCCGCGTTCTTCTTGCTCATGTCGCCCCGTTCCTCGTTCGCCGCCGTGCGCGGCGCCCCCGGGACGTCTTCAACACTCGTACCAACTTGCGGGGCTCGAGCAGCACCATTTGGAAATGCACGAGATCTCGACGGATTCAGGAACGGTCGACGAACGCGGGTTTTGGAGGTGGTCCGAGCTGGCGACGGATCCTGCTCGATACCGTGCGATAGTGTGCGAAGTAGTTCGACATGGATCGACCGTAATCGAACACTACCGAACGAACTCGAACACTGCCGCGCGCTCTCGAACGGGCCGCCCTCAGCGCAGGCCGTGCTTTCGCAGTCGGCGCATGAGCTGGTACCGGGAGAACCCGAGCCGCTTCGCGGCCGCGCTCACGTTCCCGCGCGTGCTCCGCAGCGCCGCGACGATCTCCGCGCACTCGCGCTCGGCCGATTCCCGTTTGATGTCGGCGAGGCGCGGGACGGGCCCGGGCATGGCGCGGGCCGAGGGCCGCCGCTGCGGCGTGGGTGCGGGCTCCGCGTCCCCCTCCGTCGCCCGCTGGGGCTCCGGCTCGTTCGCGGGGGGAGCCTGCGTGGCCTCCGCCGGTGCCGCCCATGATCCCCTCTCGGGTGCGGGGGGTGGCGGCAGCGATCCGTCCCTCCCAGGGGGGATCGAACCTCGGCGCAGCGCGCGCGCGAGCACGGGGAACTCGCCCAGCGTGAGGTGCTCCGTCGACGCGAGCACCAGGGCCTGCTCCACCATGTTGCGCAGCTCCCGGACGTTCCCGGGGAAGGCGTAGGCGCGGAGCGCGTCGAGCAGCGGGTCGGCCATGGTCGGCGTCGGGCGCCCGAGCGCGCGCGCCTGCTTGGCCACGAAATGATGCGCGAGGCGGAGGACGTCGTCGCCCCGCTCGCGGAGCGGAGGGGTCTGCACCACGAAGCGCTCGAGGCGGTAGCGGAGGTCCGCCCGGAAGCGCCCCTGCGCCACGGCGACCTCGAGGTCCCGATTGGTCGCCGCGATGACCCGCGCCTCGAGGCGCTTGGTCCGGGTGCTGCCGACGCGCGTGTACTCGCCCTCCTCGAGGACTCGGAGGAGCTTCGCCTGCATCGCCAGGTCGAGCTCGCCGATCTCGTCGAGGAAGAGCGTCCCCCGCCCGGCGGCCTCGACCTTGCCCATCTTCACGCCCGCGGCGCCGCTGAAGGCGCCCTTCTCGTGCCCGAAGAGCTCGCTCTCGAAGAGCGTGTCCGGGATCGTGGTGCAGTCGACGGCGACGAAGGGAAGCGCCGCCCGTCCGGAATGAAAGTGGATCCAGCGCGCGACCACGCCCTTGCCGGTGCCCGTCTCGCCGAGGATCTGCACGGTGAGGTCGTCGCTTCGGAGGACGGCCTGGAGCTGCTGCTTCAGGCGCCGCATCGGGGTGCTCTCGCCGAGCAGGCCCTGGTCGACCTCTTCGCTCTTCGCCGCCGTCGCCTCGGCGACGCTCCGGCCGAGGCTGGCCACGTGCGCCGCGTTCTGGATGCGCAGGAGGCACTCCTCGAGGGCACCGCTCTTCGGCACGTAGTCCCGCGCGCCGCGCCGCATGGCCTCCACGGCGACGTCGACCTCCGGGAAGGCCGTCGCCATGACGAAGGTGGCGCCGTTGGCCTCGGGCTGAAGCTCCTCCAGGAGCCCGAGCCCGTCGGCATCCGGGAGCTGGTAGTCGAGGACCACCACGTCCGGGGCTTCGCGCGGGAGCGCCTCCCGCGCCTCCGCCGCGGAGTGGGCGCTGGTCACGTCGAAGCCCTCCTTCTTCAGGGCCCGCGCGAGGGTGCGCTGAAACGTCGCGTCGTCGTCGACGATGAGGACGCGCCCGCTCATCGCTCCACCCGGAGCACGCGCGCGTCGGTGACGACGAGGTCGACGGGCTCGTCGAAGGACGCCGCGGGCACCTCGGCCACGAGCTGAAAATCGAAGGCCACGGCCACCCGGAGCGCGCCCTCCAGCTCCGGGAGCAGGCGATCGTAGAAGCCCTTGCCGTACCCCACGCGATGACCGCGGGGATCGATCGCGAGACCCGGAACGAGCACCACGTCCGGTCGCGGGACGCGCGGCGCCGCCGGCGAGGGCTCCGGGATCCCGAAGGCGCCCTGCGCGAGCTCGGCACCGGCCTCGTGGAGGTGGAGCACGACCTCCTGGGCCTCGAGGTCGACGCGTGGAAGGGCCACGGTGCCGCCCCGCGCCCGGTGCCCCTCGAGGAACGGGGCGAGGTCCACCTCGCCGCGAATGGGCACGAAGGCCGCTACCAGCGGGCCCCCGCTCAGCTCCGGCAGCGCGAGCAGACGCTCCGCCAGCTTCGCCGAACGCTCCTTCCGCGCCGCCGCCGGGAGGGCGCCGCGGACGGCCTTCATACGACGCCGAAGCTCGTGCTTCACCCGCTGCCGCAGGGCGTCCTCGTCCGGCGTGCGCGGGCTCGAGGGCGGGGTCCAGGCCGGTCCGTCGCCGCCGGCCCCACCGCTCACGAGGCGTTCCCGAGCTGCGCGTCGATGCGGGCGATGGCGGCGTCGAGGGTCTCCTGCGTGCGCGCCTCGAGCTGCGTCGCCCGGGCCTGCGCCTCGCCGAGGTCCTCGGCGAGGGAGAGCGCGACGACGGCCAGGATCTGCGCGGGAGTCGCCGTACGAAGGGCCTTCGAGCCCATCGCCTCGATGCGCTGGTTCACCACCTCGGCGAGGCGGAGCAAGTGCGCCGCATCGGCATCCGTGGTCATGCGATAGCGCGACCCCGCAAGCTCCACGGTCACCGTTCGCTTCTCGTCCCCCTCGGACACCACCTTCATGAAAACTAATGACGTCGGCGAGATCCGGTCAAGGCGACGGCCCTCCGCGCCGTGTTAGCGTGCGCCCCGCAAGAGCTGACCATGATCAAGGTGGAGTGTCCCTCGTGCGCGGCGCCGTACGACCTCGATGAGCGCCGCTTGCCCGCATCCGGGCTGAAGATGCGGTGCCCGAAGTGCGGCGCGAGCTTCAAGGTGCATCCCGACGGTCGCGTCGACGGTGCGCCGGCTCCGGACGTCGCGGACCTGCCCGCGCCGAAGGCGCCATCGAACCCCTTCGATGAGGTCGACCTTCCGGCTCCGAAGGGTCTCGAGCCCCCGAGCGCCGACGGGGGGGCCGACCTCCCGGCCCCCAAGTCGCCGATCGCGCCGCCCCCGCCGCTGGCCCCGCCACCCGTGGCCGTGCCGAAGCCCGAGGCCGACCTCCCGGCCCCGGTGGGTGCCATCGCGCCGCCGCCGGACCTGGCGCCGCCGCCGCCGCCACCGCGCCCGAAGGCCCCCATCGCGCCGCCCCCGCCCATCGACCTCCCGGCCCGGAAGGACGCGGCGCCCACGCCGCCGACGACGCCGGACCTGCCCGCGCGGAAGAAGACCCCGCTCGCGCCGCCGCCGAACCTCGACCTCGACCTCCCGGCGCGAAAGGCCGACGGGCGGAAGAAGGCGCCGCTCGCGCCGCCGCCGAACCTCGACCTCGACCTCCCGGCGCGCCGCGCCCCGCTCGCGCCGCCCGTCGACGTGGGCGCGCGCCCGAGCGCCGATCTCCCCGCTCCGAAGAGTCGGGGCGGAGCGCCCCCCGCGCTCGACGAGCTCGACCTGCCGCGTCCGCGCGGCGCCGGCGAGGCCGGCCAGGACCTCCCGACGCGCAAGGGGGGCGGCGGCGATCTCCCCGTGCGCAAGGGAAGCGACGATTTCGCCGGCGGCGAGGTGGATCTCCCGGCCCCGCGCACGGACCTGGGCGAACGACGCGCGGCCACGCTGCCCGACGCCGATCTGCTCGCGCCGAAGGATCCGGGCCTCGACCTGCCGCGGCCCAGCGGCGACCTCGGCGACCTGGACCTCCCCACCCCGGCCGCGGGGCTCGGCGACCTCGATCTGCCCGTCCCGACGGCGGGCACCATCGACCTGCCGACGCCGGCGCAGGACGCCGTGCTGCCCACGGCCGACGGACCGGAGGACCTGCTGGCGGACCTGCCGATGCCGAGCGGAGGTGCCGAGCTCCCGCAGGTGGCCCGGCCGCGCGGCGCGCCCAGCCTGCCGGGACTCGGTGAGGAAGCGGACTTCGACCTCCCGGACGCCCCCGACGAGGCCAGCCTCGACCTCGGCCTCGACGACG
>JBCDGX010000056.1:0-14536 GCA_038750805.1 Myxococcota bacterium | reverse complement strand
CTGCGACGACGGGAACACGGTCGCCGGCGATGGCTGCGCCCCGGACTGCACCGTCGAGCCCGGGTTCACGTGCACGCTGCGGCCCGTACCGCTGCCCGAGACCATCGACCTCCCGGTCATCTACCGCGACTTCCAGGGCCAGATCGTGGGCGGGGCGCTCGCGCATCCGGACTTCGACGACCGCCTCGGCACGGGCATCACCTTCGATATGGTCCGCGAGCGACTGAACGCGAACGGGCGCCCCCGCTGGTCCGGCGCGGTCGTCGGCGGGTCCGGGTCCACCAGCGCCACGGACTTTGCGGAGTGGTACCGAGATGGCGCACGAAACACGGCCATCTTCGACGTGGTCACGCTCTCCGAGACGAGCCCGGGTCGCTACTCCTTCGACAGTGGCGCCGGCTTCTTCCCGCTGAACGGCCGCGGCTTCGAAGACCCTGGCTCGCCGACCCCGGAGGTCCGGCCGGACGGGCGTACGAACAACTACAGCTTCACGACCGAGACCCGCTTCGTCTTCGAGTTCCAGGGCGACGAGGAGCTCGTTTTCAGCGGCGACGACGATCTCTGGGTCTTCGTCGACGCGCAGCTCTGCCTGGACATCGGGGGCATCCACCCCGAGATCGAGCGCACCATGAACCTCGGCGACCCAACGGCCGCCGAAGACGCCCGCAACGACGTGATCGTCCAGAGTTGCGTGGACCGGCTCACCGTCGGGGGCGTGTACGAGGTTCGGATCTTCCACGCGGAGCGCCGCGTGGTGGAGTCCAACTTCCGTCTCGCGCTCTCCGGCTTCGTGACCGAGGTCTCGGAGTGCGCCAGCGTCTGCGGCGACGGCATCGTGACGCGCGACGAGGCCTGCGACGACGGGGTCAACGACGCCCAATACGACGGCTGCACCGCCGAGTGCCTCCTCGCGCCCTTCTGCGGCGACGGGGTGGTTCAGGAGGAGTTCGGGGAGATCTGCGACGCGGGCAGCCCGGTCGGCTCGGACACCTGCGCGCCGGATTGCCAGACCCTCGAGCGCCGCTGCGGGGACGGAGTCGTGCAACCCGAGCGCGGCGAAGAGTGCGACGATGGCAACACGGAGCCCGGCGATGGGTGCGACGAGAACTGCCGCCGGGAGCTCATCTGAGCCGCGGGGATCGAAAAGGATGCAGAGCATGAAGCGGGGAGCGGAGCGGCGAAGGCGCGCGACGGCATGGCGGGCTCTCGGGAGCCTCGGGCTCCTGGTCGCGTTCCTGGCGGGAGGCTGCGACGTCGATCCGATCTGCTTCGGGGCGGGCTGCCCGGACGCCGGTGGGGGCGCCGACGGTTTCGTCGGCCCCGACATGTCCGACCTGGGCGTGGACTTCGGCGGCGACGCGGGGGGACCGGACATGCGCGAGCCCGTCTGCGGAGACGGCCGCGTGGAGGGCACCGAGGCCTGCGACGACTGCAACACGGTCGGCGGGGACGGCTGCGCCGCGGATTGCTCGGCGGTCGAGGCCAACCACGTCTGCCTGGATCCCCTCGGCGCGTGTCCGACCGAAGCGTGCTTCCTGATCGTCGAGTGCGGGAACGGCATCCTCGAGGGAGATGAGGCCTGCGACGACCGCAACACGGTCGGCGGGGACGGCTGCGCCGCCGACTGCGCGAGCATCGAGGAGGGGTGGGTTTGTCCCTTCGCGGGCGTGGCCTGCCGCGCCGCCGAGTGCGGGGACGGGTTCCGCGTCGACCTCGAGGAGTGCGACGACGGGAACACGCGTAACGACGACGGATGCACGGACGCCTGCGTGCTCGAGGAGGGCTTCGAGTGCGAGCCCGCCGGTTCGCGCTGCGAGGCGACCACCTGCGGCGATGGCGTCGTCGAAGGCACGGAGGATTGCGACGACGGCAACCTTCAGATCGGCGATGGCTGCACGCCCTTCTGCACGACCGAGCCCGACTGCACGGACGGCGTCTGCGTCGCCGAGTGCGGCGATGAGGTCATCTTCGCGCCGGAGACCTGCGACGACGGGAACGTGCGCGACGGAGACGGCTGCTCCTCGTCCTGCCAGGTGGAGGAGGGCTTCGCCTGCGTCGAGGTCCCCGTGGACCCGCCGGCCACGATCACGCTGCCCATCGTCATCCGCGACTTCCTGCCTGCCTGCCAGGACGGGCAGCCTTCCCTCGTCGCCTTCCCCGAGGTGGGCGACGCGGGGGCGACGCCTCCCTTCGGTCATCGGGACTTTCAATGCGTCAACCGGGGTCTTCAGACCATGGCCGTGGAGCCGCGCTTGGACGCCGCAGGCAAGCCAGTTCTCGCGGCCGGCGCGATCGGGGTCGACAACTTCTCCACGCAGGAGAACTTCGCGCGCTGGTTCCGCAGCAACGACGATTTCAATCGCACCGTCGTGCAGGGCATCACGCTCCCGACCCTCGTGGTCAGCGGTACGCCTCGGCCCGGCGAGTATCGCTTCGACAGCGACAGCTTCTACCCGCTGAGCACCCCCCTCGACGGCTCGGCGCCGGCTGGCTTCCACGTGGACGGGACCGGCGAGGCCACCTTCGCCGACGGCAACGGCGCCGGGCAGCAGAACTTCTTCTTCACCACGGAGATCCGTTTCTTCTTCGAGTACGAGGGCACCGAGGTCCTCGCCTTCAGCGGCGACGACGACGTGTGGGTGTTCATCAACGGCCGGCTCGCCGTCGACATCGGTGGCGTGCACGGGCGCGTCGACCGGAGCGTGACGCTCTCGGACGAGGAGACGGAGCTCGGATTGACCGTCGGAGGCATCTACGAGGCGGTCGTTTTCCACGCGGAGCGCCACACGACGCGCTCCCAGTACCGCCTCACGCTTTCGAACTTCAACCGGGCGCCTTCGGTCTGCGAGTTCACCTGCGGAGACGGCATCGTGACGCGCTTCGAAGCCTGCGATGACGGCGCGGAGAACGGCGCCGATTACAACGGCTGCACGGACGTGTGCACCGTCGCTCCCTTCTGCGGGGACGGCGTCGTGCAGGACGAGTTCGGCGAGGTCTGCGACTCGGGCAGCCCCGTGGGCTCGGACACGTGCGCCCCGGATTGCCAGACCATCGAGCGCCGCTGCGGCGACGGGGTGGTCCAGCCCGACCGCGGCGAGGAGTGCGACGACGGCAACACCGAGGGCGGCGACGGCTGCGACGAGAACTGCCGCCGCGAGCTCATCTGACAGCGGCACGGATGCTGCGTACATTCGTCCCTTGGGACGGCTGACACGCATTGGCACGCTCGCGCTCCTCGGGGCGTGCTCGACGGCGGTGGGGGAGCCGGGGGTCGACGGGGGCGTGACGCGCGTGGACGCCGGGACCACCGACGCCGGACGTCCGGACGCGGGCATCGACCTCGGCATCGACGCCGGGGCGCAAGACGCCGGGCTGGATCTCGCGTTCGACGCGGGAGAGCCAGACGTCGGCGTCGATTTCGGCGTCGATTTCGGCGCCGACTTCGGGGCCGACGCGGGACGCCCCCGGCCCTGCGTCCCGCAGGACGCCGTGAACGGAGCCTGCGGGCCCGATTGCGACGCGCCGGACCGCTGGTACTTCGGCCCGGACGGCTGCCAGCCCATCGGATGCGCCTGCGTGGGTGAAGACTGCAGGGCCGGGTACGCCACGCGCGAGGCCTGCCGCGCTGCGAACGCCATCTGCGACCCCGTGCGCTGCCGCCTCGCCGGCGGCGTCTGGCGCTCCGAGCTCCTCTATTGCGGGCACTTCGTCTGCGGTCTTCAGCCGCCCGTCGACTGCCTCGTGCCGGCTCCCGCGTGCGATTGCGGACCGGGACGGTCCTTCAACCGGCCGAGCGGCGCCTGCATCGACGAGCCCGATTGCGAGGAGCTCCGGGGGCAGCCCCTTTGCGAGGCGACGGGGGGCGTCTGGACCGAGGGCCTCTGCTGTCCCACCCGCTGCGGCGTGCGCTGCAGCGCGGAGTGCCTCGCTCCGGCGTGCGCGTGCGGGACCTTCAGCGTCTGGGACGACGCGCTCGGTTGCCGCCACTCCCGCGAGTGCCCCTCCATTCCGCGGTGCGAGCGCTCCCGCGGCGACGTCGACTGCTCCCTCGGCGAGGTGTGCTGCGGGGGGCGTTGCGAGACGCCCACCTGCCGCGGCGGATTCGACGAGCGCGGCTGCCGCGTCCGCGAGTGAGCGTCAGAGCACGCCGCGTCGAGCGAGCTCGGCACGAAGGTCGATCGCTCCGACGAAGCGATGGCCCTCGAGCCCCTCCGCGCGCGCGGCCTCGACGTTCGTCTCGCGGTCGTCGACGAAGAGAAGGGTCTCCGGCGCCACGCCGAGGCGGCGGAGGGGCAGCCGATAGGCCTCCGGCGCCGGCTTCCGCACCCCGGTCTTGCAGCTCACGAAGCTCCACGCGACGAAGCGCGAGAGCGCCAGCCGCTCCTCGATCCACCGGTACCAGGACGGGTAGTTCGAGAGCGCGTGCATCTCCACGCCCGCCTCCGAGAGCTCCCCGAGGAGCGCCTCGACGCCCGGCAAGAAGCGATAGGCCGAACGCACGGTCTCGACGAAGCCTCGACGGTCGTAGGGCCGTCCGTCGGCCCAGAAGCGCTCGAGGAACTCGTCCGAGTCGAGGCGTCCGTGCTCGAACTCGACCCACGCGCTCGGGTCCTTCTCCGCGATGAGCTGCCGCAGCTCCATCCCGAAGAAGGCCGGCATCTCCTCGTGGAAGGGGTCGTGGACGAGCGTGCTCATCACGTCGAGCAGGAGAATCATCGGGCCTCAGTTCGGTCGCGGCTGATCCTCGACCCCGCTCCGCCGGAGCTTGTCGAGGAACGTCGTGCGCTTCAGGCCGAGGGCCCGCGCCGCCTCGCTCTTGTTGCCCTCGGCGCGCTCGAGGGCCCGCTCGAGGACGCGACGCTCGACCTCGGCCCAGCTCCCGGCGAGCGGGTCCGCCGCACGGCGCAGCGGCGCGCCGAGGATTGGAAGGTCCCCTCGGCGGAGCACCGGGCCCGCCGCGCGCGCCGTCGCGCGCTCCAGCACGTGCTGCAGCTCGCGGAGGTTCCCGGGCCAATCGTGCGCGAGCAGCGCCGCCATCGCGTCCTCGCCGATGCCGAGTGTCGGACGCCCGAGGACCCGGCAGGCTCGGTCGACGGCGCGGAGCGCGAGGGAGGGGAGGTCCTCGCTGCGCTCGCGAAGGGGCGGAACGACGAAGACCCGCGCGCCCACCCAGCGGGCGAGCTCGGCGTCGAGCCCCGCCTCCCGGAGCGGGCGCCGACTCGTCGCGATCACGCGCACGTCGACGGGATAGCTCCCCGCCTCACCGACGGCCCTCGCCGTGCGCACGGCGAGGGCCTCGGCCAAGGCGCGCTGCGCCTCGACGGGCAGCGCCGGAACGTCGGCCAGGACCAGGGTCCCGCCCTCGGCCAGGCGAAGCCATCCGGGGAGCCGCCGAGCCCCGCCGCCGAAGAGCGCGGCCGCCGGTTCGCCCCCGAGCACGGCAGCGCAATCGGCGACGACGAAGGGCCCCTCGGCCCGCCCGGAGCGCGCGTGCACACGGCGGGCGAGGACGTCCACGGGGAGCCCGGCCTCCGCCACGAGGGTGAGCGCCGCGGCCTCCGAGGCGAGCTCCGCGAGCGCGTCCTCGAGGGCCCTCATGGCCGGCGCGTAGGCCACCGGGGAAGCGCTGAGTCGGCTCGCGGCGCGCCCCTGGCGCAGCGCTTCGGACTCCGCGCGTAGCCGGCGGGTCGTTTCGTCCGCCGCCTCCAGGGCCTCGGCCTGCCGATCGCGGACGCGGGCGAGTTCCCCGACGCGCTGCTGGGCCCGCTCGCGCGCGGTGATCAAGGCGACCTTCGCGCCGGCCTCGCGGCCGAGACGCGCCAGGGCGAGGACCTCCTCGAGGCCGAGGCTCGTGCGCCGCCGGCCGCGCGGCAAGACGAAGCACCCCTCCAGCTCGTCCCCCGCCCGAAGGGGCACGACGGCGACGGCCTCCCAGCGTTCGAGGATCTCGACCAGCGCCCGGAGCTTTGGCTCGCGCACCACCCGGGCCGCGAGGTCCGGCGTGACGATGACGTCGCCCGGCGCCGCGAGGAGCGCCGAGACGACGGGCTCCGGAAGCTCTCCGGACCGGGTGATGGCCTGTCCCGCGAGGTCCACGCGCGTCTCCCTCGGGGGCGCGAGCGTGTAGAGCCAGGCGTGGGAGGTCGCCTCGCCGCCGGCCGCGCGGAGCGGCCCGAGGAGCCCGGCGGCGAGGTCCTCGAGCCCGAGCGCGCCGCCGATGGACGCGCGGGCGATGACGATGGCGTCGACGAGGCGCCCGCCGTGCGGGGCGAGCACGCGATGGGTGGCCAGGGCGAGCCCTCGGCGCAGCACGAAGGCGACGCCCACGAAGAGCGTCGCCGCGCGCGCGAAGCTCGGCGCGTCCGCTGGAAGCCGGGGTTGGCCGGGGGGGGCCGCCGCCGCGACGAGCCCGAGCGTGATCAGTGTCGCCGCCGCCGCCCGCGTCGCCTTCCCGGCGGTGGGCCGGCGCTCGACGTCGACCAGCGCGGCGTGCCCGTAGAGCAGGAGCAGCGTCGCAACGGCCAGGGGCAGGAGCTCGCGCGGGTCGCGGAGATCCGCGCCGGTGCGCAACGCGCGAAAGAGCGCGAGCAGCCCCACCAGAAAGGCGGGCACCGTCCCGGTGAGGGCCCAGACGTTCGACGCGAGCGCCTCCGGCGCCGAACCGAGCCGGCGGCGGGCCGCCCGGAGCAAGAGCGCCAGACCGAGCGCGGCCAGCCCGAAGGCCGGCGGGAACGCGAGGAAGCTCGGCGGCGCGAGGATCGTCTCGCCGAAGAGCGAGAAGACGGGGAGGCTGGCCGCGGCGCCGAGCGCGCCGGTCACGACGGCGCCGAGCATGACCACGCTCTGCAGCCGCGCGATCGCCGGCGGCGCGTCCGGAACGCGCAGGGCGAGGTCGACGAGAAGGGCCGCCGCTGCACAGGTCGCGACGGCGAAGAGGAGCTCACCGAAGAGCGTCTCGCCGCCGAGACGGGCGGTGAACGCCAGGGCTGCGAGGCTCCCGAGGCTCGCGACCCGGCGCACGCCGATGTCGTCCCGCCGGCGAAGCAGGAGCGCCGGCGTGCACATGGCGAGCGCGAGCATCACCAGGAGGCGCGCGTCGAGGCCGAGCTGCCCCGCGGCTGCTGCCTGCACGGCGAGGTACAGAACCAGCACGGGTCCGAGCAGCGGGAGCAGGCGCGAGGAGGTCACGGCACAGCGGGGCGGGCTTTGCGCGCCGAGCGGAGCACCTTAACATCCGCGGCCTCGCACGCCACTCGCGGGCCCTGCGCCGGGGACCGCGACGGTGCCCACGCATCGCCCATGAGCCCTCCCCCGACCGACGCCGCGGAGCGGCATCGCGCCCTCGTGGCCTCCCTCCGCGAGCACGCCCACGCCTACTACGTCCTCGACGCGCCGACGCTGAGCGACGCGGAGTACGACGGCCTCTTTCACGAGCTCCAGGCCCTCGAAGGGGCGCATCCCGAGCTGGTCACGCCGGACTCGCCCACGCAGCGCGTCGGCGCGGAGCCCGCCGAGGGCTTCGTGAAGGTGAAGCGCGCCGTGCGCATGTACTCCCTCGACAACGCCTACGACGCCGACGAGCTGCGGGAGTTCGACCGGCGCGTCCGCGAGGGGCTCCCCGCCGAGGCCCGGGTGACCTACGTCGCCGAGCCGAAGATCGATGGCGCGAGCATCGAGTGCGTGTACGAGGACGGCCGGCTGGTGCAGGCGTCCACACGCGGCGACGGCTCCGTGGGCGAGGAGGTCACGCAGAACCTCCGCACGGTGATGAGCGTGCCGCTCCGCATCCCCGACCGGCGCCGCCACACGCTCCGGGGCGAGGTCTACATCCGCCCGGCGGACCTCGACGCGGTGAACGAGCAGCGGGCCCTTCGCGGCGAGCCGCAGTTCGCCAACCCGCGCAACGCGGCGGCGGGCTCGCTTCGGCTCCTCGACCCCCGCATGACCGCCGAGCGGCCGCTGCGCGTCGCCTTCTACGACCTCGTCGAGGACCATCTCGCGACGCAGCTCGCGATGCTCGCGCACCTCGCGGCGCTCCGGCTCCCCACCCACCGGCAGGAGCGCGCGCTCGCGGACGTCGACGCCATCCTCGCGTTCATCGCGGAGTTCGAGACGCTGCGGACCGAGCTCCCCTACGAGACCGACGGCATCGTGCTCAAGGTGGACGCGCTCGAGCAGCGGCGCGCGCTGGGCTTCACGGCGCGCTTCCCGCGCTGGGCGACGGCCTGGAAGTACGCGGCCGAGGCCAAGGAGACGGTGCTCCGGGACATCCTCGTGGACGTCGGCCGGACGGGCGCACTCACGCCCGTGGCCGTGCTCGACCCGGTGGCGCTGAGCGGCACCACCGTGAGCCGCGCCTCGCTCCACAACCTCGATCTCATCGCCGAGCGGGACGTGCGCATCGGCGATACCGTCGTCGTCCAGAAGGCCGGCGAGATCATCCCGCAGGTCCTCCGCGTCGTGCTCGAGAAGCGCCCGGCGGACGCCGCGCCCTGGACGCCGCCGAGCGTCTGCCCCGTCTGCGGCACCCCCGTCGAGCGCGCCGAGGGCGAGGCCGTGCTCCGGTGCCCGAACCCCTTCTGCAAGGGGAGGCTCAAGGCCGGCGTGCACTACTTCACGCGCCGCGGCGGCATGGACATCGACCGCATCGGGCGCTCGCTCGTCGAGCAGCTGGTCGAGGGCGAGCACGTCCGGGACCTCGCCGACGTGTTCGCGCTGACGCGGGAGACGCTCCTCGGCCTCGAGCGCGTGGGCGAGAAGACCGCCGACGGGCTCCTCGCCTCCATCGCCGACGCGAAGGCGAGCCGGCCCCTCGACCGGCTCCTCACGGCCCTCGGCATCCCCCTCGTCGGCAGCGTCGGCGCCGAGCTCGTGGCGGACCACGTCGGCAGCCTCGAGAAGCTCCTCGAAGCGGACCTCGAGACCCTCGAGGCGGAGCTCGCGGAGATTCACGGCATCGGGGAGAAGATGGCTGCGAGCGTCGGCGCCTTCCTCCGCGACCCGACCCCGCGGGCGATGCTGGAGAAGATGCGCGCGCTCGGGGTGCGGGCCGTCCAGCCGACCCGCGAGCTGAAGGAGGGCCCGCTCGAAGGCGCGAGCTTCTGCGTGACGGGCACCTTCGAGAAGAAGCGCGACGCCATCCACGCGCAGATCGAGGCAGCCGGTGGCGAGGTCCACAAGAGCGTGAAGAAGGGCACGACGTACCTCCTCGCCGGCGCGAACGTCGGGAAGAAGAAGACCGAGGCGGCAGAGAAGCGCGGCGCCCGGGTGATCGGCTGGGAGGACTTCGAGGCCCTGCTTCGGGGAGAGACCCTCGCCGAGCAGCCCCCAGAGGAGACCGGCGACGCGTAGGACCGGCTGACGGACGCGCGCGCTCCGCCCCACTCAGGCCATCCGTGAGCTTCCTCGCTCTATACCCCTACGTGGGCGGAATACCCACCGCGCCGCCGCGTTCCGCGCGTGGCCCGAGCCTTGACGTGCCGCGCTCGCTGGCTAACAAGGGCGGCGCGTTGGCGCTCGCAGCCGGCGAGTGCTGGTGCGGGAACGGGTGGGCCCGCGAGCAGCGACGACGACCGGAAGGACGATCATGAGCGACGTGATGATCGAGGCGCGTGACCTGACCAAGCAGTACGGTCCGGTGTACGCCCTCCGCGACGTGAGCTTCGACGTGCGAAAGGGCGAGGTCCTCGGCTTCCTCGGCCCCAACGGCGCCGGGAAGACCACGACGATGAAGATCCTCACCTGCTTCATCGCGCCCACGAGCGGCACGGCGAAGGTGAACGGGGCGGACGTTTTCGACGACTCGATGGCCGTCCGGAACGCCATCGGGTACCTGCCCGAGAGCACGCCGCTCTACACGGAGATGCTCGTCCTCGAGTACCTCCAGTTCGCCGCCGAGATGCGCGGCTTCAAGGGCCTCGACGCCAGGAAGCGCATCAAGAAGGCCGTCGAGCAGACGAGCCTGGGCGACGTCATCGCCAAGGAGATCCGCGCGCTCTCGAAGGGCTACAAGCAGCGCGTCGGCCTGGCCCAGGCGCTCGTCCACGAGCCCCCGGTGCTGATCCTCGACGAGCCCATGAGCGGTCTCGACCCGAACCAGGCGGCGGAGATCCGCGACCTCATCCGCGAGCTCGGCCGCGAGCGGACGGTCATCCTCTCGACGCACGACCTCGCCGAGGTCCAGGTCACCTGCGACCGCGTGCTGATCATCTCCCAGGGCAAGCTCGTCGCCGACGACACGCCCGAGGAGCTCCGCGAGCGGACCGGCAAGGCGAGCTTCGTCGTGACGGTCCAGAAGGACGGCGCCGACGCGAAGGACGTGCGCGACGCGCTCGGCGGCGTCTCGGGCGTCGGCTCCGTGAAGCAGAAGGACGGGCAGGTCCCCGAGGAGCTGCTCTACCTCGTCCGCCCCAAGGACGGGCAGGACCTCCGGGCGGAGCTCTTCCGCGCCGCCGTCGACGGGGGCTTCACGCTCCTCGGCCTCGAGCGACGCGCCGAGGGCCTGGACAAGGTCTTCCGCGACCTGACGACCACCGACGCCGTGGCGCCGAGCGCGGGCAGCAGCCGCGAGGACAAGATCGCCGAGGCCAAGGCCAAGGCCGAGGCGCGCAAGGCCGAGTCCTCCGAGGACGCCGAGGAGAAGGACTGATGTCGACCACCCGCACCATCGCCGGGCGCCAGTTCAAGAGCTACTTCAACGGCCCCGTCGCCTACATCGTCATCTGCACGGTGCTCGTCGTGCTGGGTTTCCTCTTCTGGGAGACCTTCTTCATCTACAAGCGCGCGACGACGCGCGAGATGTTCCGCTTCTTCGCGCTCATCAACTACTTCGCGATCCCGGCGCTCACCATGGGCCTCGTCGCGGAGGAGAAGCGGAGCGGCACCATCGAGCTCCTCATCACCATGCCGGTGAAGGACTCCCAGGTGATCCTCGGGAAGTTCCTCGGCGTGCTCGGCCTCTACGCCGTGCTCGTGGCGCTCACGCTCCCCTACGTGCTCAGTATCGCGTCGCTCGGTGACCTCGACTGGGGCCCGGTCTTCTCCAGCTACCTCGGCCTCTTCCTCCAGGGCGGCGCGCTCCTCGCGCTCGGCCTGATGATGTCGAGCTTCACGGACAACCAGATCGTCGCCTTCTTCGCGGCGCTGGGCCTCTCCATCTTCTTCTTCCTCGTGGACAAGTTCCTCCCGCTCATGCCGGCGGGGATGACCGACTTCCTCGAGTTCATCGCCTTCGACGTGCACTTCGAGTCGATGCGCCGCGGCGTCATCGCGGTCCGCGACGTCCTCTACTTCCTGACCATCGGCGGCCTCGCCCTCGCGGTGTCCTTCCGGACCCTCGAGTCGCGCCGCTGGAGCTGAGCCATGGCCACGACGCGCAAGAACGCCGCCGCCGAGTCCTTCGGCTTCCTCGCCCTCATCGCCGGGATTCTCATCGTCCTGAACTTCCTGGCCTTCAACTTCAGCTTCGGACGCCTCGACGTCACCGAGGCGCGCCTCTGGTCCCTCAGCGAGGGCTCCAAGTCCGTCGTCCGGGACCTCGGCGACCGCCTCGAGGTCGTCGCGTTCTTCACGGAGAAGGCGCCGGCCCCCTGGAACTCGCAGCGCCAGGTCGTCCGGGACCTCCTCGAGGAGTACCGCACGGCCGCCGGCGGCAACCTCTCCATCCGCTTCGTCGACCCCGACGACGACGAGAAGAAGGAGGAGGCCGAGGAGGCGGGCGTGCCCGCGCACCCCGTGCCCGACTACGAGACCGGCGGCGCGACGCCCATCTACCACGGCCTCGTCTTCCGCTACCTGGGTGAGGAGAAGGTCTTCCCGCTCCTCCAGAGCACGGACGGCCTCGAGTACCAGTTCACCATGGCCATCAAGGAGCTCGCCGGGGACAAGACGCCCATCGGGCTCGTCACCGGCCACGGCTCGCCGAGCCTCACGGAGGGCATGACGGCGCTCCGCGAGCTGCTCCCGACCTACGAGCTGAAGGAAGTCGACCTCGCGACGACCGTCGATCCGGACCTCCGCGCGCTCCTCATCGTCGAGCCCACCGAGGCCTTCGAGGAGCCGGAGCTTCGCCGCATCGACGAGTTCGTCATGAACGGCGGCGGCCTCGGCGTCTTCGGCGGCGCGTGGAGCGTCACCCTCGAGGGCGGCCCGCCCAGCGCGTCGGCCGTCGAGACCGGCCTGAACCGCGTGCTCGGGCGCTACGGCGTCGAGCTTCAGCCGGGCCTCGTGATGGACCAGCAGGCCGGTCGCGCCCCGATGCGCGGCCCCCTCGGGCTGCAGATGCTCGTGCTCTTCCCGCCGGTGCCGGTGATCAGCTTCACGGACGCGCAGCAGGACCACCCGGTGCTCTTCCAGATCCCCTCGGCGCCGATGCCCTTCACGGCCTCGCTCGGCCTCACCTCGGCCCCCGAGGGCGTGAACGTCACGACGCTCGGTCAGTCGAGCGAGTACAGCTGGCGCCTCGAGGAGACGACGCTGAACCTCCAGCCGAAGGACCCGCGCGAGTGGCGGCAGACCGGCGACGTCGGCCCGCACACGGTGCTCGCGGCCATCGAGGCCGACGAGGGCAAGCTCCCCTCGGCCTTCGCCTCGAACGTGAGTGGTGAGGGCGAGGAGGGCCCGAGCGGCGCGTCGGAGAACACGGCGCCCTCGCGCGTGCTCGTCGGCGGCACGGGCAGCTTCTTCCGCGACCAGTTCATGCCGCCGCCGGGCCCGAACGGCGACCGGCAGCTCGGCGGCACGCTCGCCTTCGCGCTGAACTCCATCGATTGGCTCGCCGCCGATTCCGACCTCATCGCCATCCGCGCGAAGACCGTCGAGGACCCGCCCCTCGAGATCCCCGACGAGGTCGAGCTGGCCGAGACCGAGGCCATCGAGGCCGCGGAGAACCAGGACGTCGAGGCCCTCGAGGCCGCCCTGGACGAGCGCAAGGAGGCCATCAAGGCGTGGGACGCCAAGAAGGACCTCTACAAGTGGCTGAACACGCTGGGCATCCCAGCGGCCTTCGGGCTCTTCGGCTTCCTCCGCTGGCGCTTCCGGCAGAGCAAGCGCCAGTCCATGACCCTCTGACGACGACGCGGAGCACCCAGATGCAGCAGAACCGTCTCGCCATCGCCGGCGTCGCCTTCGTAGCGCTCCTCGGCATCGCCATCTTCACCGTCCGCCAGCGCGACGCCGCGCTCGAGTCCGGCGGTGAGGACCAGCCTTCGGTCCCGACGCCCCCGGAGATCGACACCGACGCCATCACCGAGCTGACGATCACCCGGCCCGGCGAAGAGGAGGGGGACCCGCGCGAGAGCGTGACCCTCACCAAGGGCGACTCGGGGTGGCGCGTGACGGCGCCGCTCGAGGCGGAGGCCGACGGCACCGCCGTGCAGACCGTGCTCGACAAGCTCGCGGAGCTCACCTTCGAAGGGGTCGCGGCGAGCAACCCGGAGAACCACGCGCGCCTCGAGGTGGACGCCGAGGGCGGCATCGAGGTCGTGGCGAAGGCCGGCGGCGACGAGGTCGTGCACTTCTTCGTCGGCGCCTACCGGAGCCGGAGCACCATGCTCCGCATGGACGGGGACGACGCCGTGGTGATGGCCGAGGGCTCCATCAAGTACGCCTTCAACAAGGCGCTCAAGGAGTGGCGGAATCGGCTCGTCGTCGACGTGGACCCGGCCCGGGTGGCCAGCGTGCTCTTCGAGATGCCGCCGGTGGCCGACCCCGACGTCGACCCCGAGGTGGCCCCTGCGGGCCGGCGCTTCGCCTTCGTGAAGGACGGCGACGCCTGGGCCCAGGCGCCGGGCGAGGCGCCCATCGAGCGCTTCGGCGCGGCGAAGGTGCGCTCGATCGTGGCGAGCGCCGCGCGGCTCCGCGCGGTCGATTTCGCGGAGCCCGAGCGGACGCCGGGAGCGGCCGGGTTCGCGGCGCCGACCGGGACCATCACGCTCCTCGTCGCGCCGGCGAACGCCGAGGGCACGGACGAGGCCGCCGAGGGCGAGGAGACCGCCGCCGAGGGCGAAGAGGCCGCGGCGGGCGAGGCCGCAGCGCCGGCACTCGACCCGGCGGGGCCGGCGCCCGAGGGCTACGAGCGCATCGTGCTCCGCGTGGGCGCCAAGGACGGGGAGGACAGCGAGTTCTTCCTCATGCGCGAGGGCTCGGAGGTCATCTACGTGGTCAGCGAGTACCTCGCCGACCGCCTCCGCCCGGAGGTCGACGCCTTCCAGGAGCCGGAGCCGGGGAGCGAGCCCGAGGCGCCGGCGATGCCGCCGGGGGGCCTCGGTGGCTTGGGTGGCGCCGGCGGACAGCTTCCCCCGGAGATCATGCAGCAGCTGCAGCAGCAGCTCGGCATGGCCCAGTAGGGCTCGGGCGACCGTTCCATTCGGGCAACCCTGGCGTTCCCTCGAGGCCTCCTCGCGCCTTCGAGGGAACGACCTACCGTCACGGCATGCAACGACGTGACGTCCTCCGCCTCGGCGCCGCCAGCGCCGCCCTCGCCGGCGCCGGCTGCAGCCCGGAGCCGGCGCGGGCCACGCCCAGCGGCACCCCCGAG